>JAKFUT010000322.1 GCA_021732565.1 Candidatus Obscuribacterales bacterium | reverse complement strand
TAACGCAAAGGCCGCGGCAGACAATGCAAACGCTAATGCTGACGCGATGAAATCACGTTCGGATATCGCGCTAGCGAAGCGTGATGAAAAACGTGCTACTAAATTGGAAGATAAAGCGCAAGCTCAGGACTTAGCCGGTAATCTCAGTGCTTCTCAAAAGGATCAGAAAAGGGCAGCGCGTGATGAAAACAAGTACCAGAATGCGCTAGCGAATGCCGATAACGCTAAGAGAGAAGAAGACAAGTCCATTGCGACGAGAGATAAGGTAGAGGGCAAGCAGGATAAGAAGGAGTCGAGTGAAAAAGAACAAGAAGCATCCGCGGAAACCGCTAAAGGCAATACTGTTGCTGCAAACATTGATGAGACAGAGGCCGCTAAAGACAAATATCAGGCCAGGGTAGATGACCGTGATGCAAAGAAAGACGATAAAGATGCGAAAGACGAAAGAAAAAACGCTGACAAAGTCATTCTCTTTGGACCAACAGGTGTTCCTTCGTCATTAGGTTTGAGGCAAGGTCATCATGGTGATTGTTACTTCTATAACATTCTTGAATGGTTCGTGGATAACGATCCTGGTGTAATTGAACACATGATTAAGCGCGACGGAAAAGATACGTATACCGTGGCTTTCCCGAACGGCGATACTGAAAAGGTTAAGCTCGATGCCGCCAATCAACCGTATGCGAAGATCAATGGAGGTAACGGAACCTGGGTCGACATCTTAGCCAACGGATATGCGCACGCTCGTGGAAAATCGCTCGATGAGATGCTGAAAGGCGGACATAGCCATACAACCTATGAATTCTTCACAGGTAAAACCTATGAGCCGGAGAAATTGGACAAGATGACTGTAAGTGGAATCTATGACGCCTTCAAAGACCACCGGGGACAACCAATGGGCGTGAATACGGGAGGTCACGCGCTCACTATAGAAAAGTTTTCGCCGGATAAAAAAGACCGGGCAGCAAGCACAATTACAGTTTGGAATCCATGGGGATCAACAGGATATTTTGATCCGCAGGATGACAAATTCTCCGAGAATCCACCTGTAGGCAGCACCGGTTGGATAAAGATGGATGCTGGTACGTTTACGATAACAGTGGGTCAGCTTGCGTCAACTGGTCATTTGGGATTTAAGACGATTACGGTGCCCAAGTCCGCCGACAAAAAGGATGGCGACGGAAAGCCTGACTCAGGCGACAAAAGCAGTAGTACCGGAGGTGGCACTACCGCAGACACTGGCTCGACCGACAAGACTGCCAGTGCCGGTGCCGTTAAGGAGACAAAGTCCAGAAGAGGCATGCAAGACAAACGCGATTCCGACGATAAAAGAGATATGAGCAGCAGGGAATCTAATCGCGTTGTATCAGGTGCTGCCAACGAAGCAAGCAGTGGTAGTGGTGGCGGCGGCGGTGCTCCGGCCATCCACCTGGTAAGTGCCCGGAATACCGAGGCGACAATCGGGGATGGAAACACCGGATCGTCTCTCAAGGCTGGCGCCAACAAGGACACAAGGGGGTATGACATTACGGATGGTACCATGCTAATCATGCATGACAAACCAGTACTCCTTCATTCAGAGATGGGCGACATCGAAGTCGAGCCGCATGCGATAGCTTACGTTATGAGATTGGGAGCAGAAGTAGGCGTGTATGATCTCACTGATTCAAAACAGGGTGGGGTCAAGGTGAATGTGGGTGGTACCAGTATGAAGCTTGGCTTCGGAAAGGCGATAATCATGAGTAAGAATCAGACCGACCAGTACTCGAACCTCAGCCTTTCCCACGGAGTCCAAAGCGACAACATGAATCTTGTTGGCAAATATTCAGGGGTTAGTGTATTTCGAGGGAAGTTCTCGTACAAATCCGCACTCGACATGGCTCCCCAGTTTCGACAGTTTCTCGACTCCAAAAATCCGCAGGAACAAAGTGTCGCGAACCAGCTGCTCAAGAATCTAGCCATCATGCAACAAACAGGCTCAACCAACTAGCTCTCTAGTTTCTGTCCGCTGAAGGTAAATTCCGTATCGAGCTGTTTCAACCGTAGTTAGTCCTGCTCCGTTGCTCATACGGCTTCGCTCAAACCGCTCAAGCAATTCATCAAGTTGCTCGCTACTCATTAGCTTGGTCATCTAGCCCGTGTGACTGGCAGTAGGTAAGAAACAACCGAACTTGACTTCCATGTACTCGTTTTGTCTGGTTGGACAATGAGGAGTGTGCCAACCAGTGAGATTCCTGAAGATTCATATTATGTCTCCTTTTCAGACCATTCCATTGCGCATCATTCGTGAATCAAGCAAAGTAAAGATGTAAATGTCACCGCCTGCGGTATCGCAAGTTAATCGCTTCTATGTCCCGGATTAGAAGGCAACTGTGGCAAACCTGTTGCCCGCGCGGACGCGGGATAGCGGAAGTCTGTATTGGCCTCAATTGACCGATGAGATAGCTGAAATTTACCGGAACGATTTGTTTTTGCCCTGTTCTTAGACTCTATCTAATACAAAAATCGACTTCGACATTTCGGCATCTGTTGTGTCGAAGTTCACTGACACAGCCTGAATCTGCCCGGGTGCACGACTTGGAACTTGGAGCGGAAAGCACTAGCAGTGACAGCAGGCCCTGAATGGCAATCCGTGCCGGAAAGGAAGCATGGTAGCTCGATTTGATTGAACTGCTCTTGAGATCAGCTGAAGGGCCTCGTCCTCCACGAGCAGCAAATTGATTATTGCTGCAAACGCCGACAGATCATGTGCAATTGACCGTAGGCTATTGGTGCATGTAAGCTGCGCTAGCATGCATGGCGCATAAAATGTACCCCATATATCTCCATGATCGCACTGATTGTTCACCGGGC
>JAKFUT010000265.1 GCA_021732565.1 Candidatus Obscuribacterales bacterium | reverse complement strand
CAATCATACATCGCCCCCGAACAACTGCAGGGCAGAGCTTGCCCCCAAAGCGACATCTATGCATTTGGCGCTACAGCATATTTCGTCCTTACAGGCAAGGAACCTCTGCCTCTAAGCGAGATGGCGCCGGATAACTGTTGCGACGAGCTACGGAATGTTATTTCCGAATGTACGCGGTTTGAAAAAGAGAAGAGAATTCAAACTGCCAGTGACCTGTTCGACCGATTGTTGTCTGTAAGGCGAGTTTGAGCATTGCGCTCGTGCGAAACGAGGAATGTACGCCAGGAAACGAAATTATCCCCATGAACCTAAATGGGAGTTTCAACTTGTTGGTTCTTTCAGTTGTCGGGTTCTGGAATAATTTTCCTTTGCTGCCGTATGACTGCAAGTGCGCTTCGGTACGCTTCACGTTGTGAACAACGGCGGAAGTTTGCCCGGGATGGGCTGGTAGAAGAATTGAGGAAAAGGTTCAACCCTTCGGGGTAATTCCGGAGGGATGTGGTCTGTTCAAAAAATGCCGGGAAATCGAAACTGCCAAAACTCATCTCAGATGGTGCCCGGAACGGTATGAGGGCGCCTTAAGGCGTTCGGCTTGTTTCTATCACTGAGGTTATGACGCCTTCTTGGTCTCCAGTTTAGGCCCGACGAGACAAAATCGTCAGTGGCGGCTGCCGGCTCGGCAAGCCTAGACGGCAACAAGGTCACTCTCAGCAACGCGTTTTCTGATTACCGGCTGTTTGATCAATCAGCCAAATCCATACAGACGTCTCATAGGCGACTCCAAAAAGAATCCCGTGATCAAATCGGCTCACGGGATAACAAAGGATCCGCCCTCAGAATTGCTAAGATAGAAGAACAATCGTGGTGATGGAATTTCAATGTGTCGCGGTAGAAGCACTTCAATTCTGGTTGTGTGTTTGATTTTGGTGGCGCTGAGCAGTTTTCCCGCGGCGGCCGACCCTGACGCAGCATCATTCTGCCAGAAAGCAGTTGCCTCTCATCAGCAGAACGACTTCAACCGAATGCTTACGCACGCCAATTCTGCCATTAGGGTCTCGCCTAATTCCGCCTACGGGCATTATCTGCGCGGTGAGGCACTGATGGCCTTGAAACGATTTGACGAAGCAACGTTAGCATTTCAGAGTGCCCACCGCCTTTATCCCGCAGAGGCCAGATACAACGATTTGATGCTGGAGTGTTTAAAGAAGCAGCAAGAAGTATTGAATTCCGCTAAATCCGCTCCACCAAAAGAACGAGATGGAGAGAGCCCGACAATTTCCAAAGCTCCTTCTTCCGAACAGACCATCAGCGCAAACAGTCGTCCAAGAATCCTATCCGCGGCAACTCGATTAATGAATCGACTAAGAGTTGCTTTTCCAAATAATGCACCAATGTCTTCATCTGATTTAGACAGATTCCGTGCGCAGAATCAAAATTCGTTGGGCACTGACGAACTGGTAAAGCTTGAAGAATTGAAGCAGGAAATAGAGCGGCGGAAATCAGAAATAGCAGAGGACTATGGCGCGGACATTCGTGCGCTCATGACCATTGCCCCGGGTGACGAACCAATTTCGCAGAGCTTTATTGATGGCGTAACAAAGGAGCTGAACACTATTCCTGTGAACCTAAGACAAACTTTTCGGTCGGAAGGTTACAAGGTGATGCTGATTACAGACGTATCCAAAGCTATGAATACAAAGCTTATGAATCAGCACCCTCGTGGATACCCTGAAGGAGCTACTTACACTCAGGTTCCCGCCTACTGCGATCACAGGGCTAAGCGCTTAGTGATAGTTCAATCATTGCAAGGCAAGCAGCGATCATCTCCGAGTGATTCGCTCGGTCATGAATTTGGACACGCCTTTGATATTATTCTCGGCCGAAAAGTAATTCAAGATGCTGATGAAAATGCCAAACTCTACCCGAGAATGTCTCATAGTCCACTTTATAGAGACGCATACAACGCCGACCTTCAACACTTTCCAGAACAGTATCGCGCTACGCTTGCCTATTATTTACAATCTGATGAGGCTGGGCAGGAAGAGCTGTTTGCCGAGATGTTTCCGATTCTATATGGCCGCCAGCACAATCAAAACACAATGAGGGGAAACCGTCTTGAGCTGTTGCGAGCATCATTTCCATCAGTACTGCAAGTAATGCGTACAGGCTTCAATATCTACGATTAACCCGATGAACATATTGCAAGTGAGCTTCGGTACGCATCCGTGGAGTACTCTTATGAAAACGTTCAGTGCTGTAATTACCGAGGAAGACGGCGGATACGTCTCCCTGTGCACGGAACTCGATATTGCCAGCCAGGGAGATTCTATCGAGGAAGCAATTGCCAACCTCAAGGAAGCTGTCGAAGGATTCTTCGAGACTGCGAGTCCGGAAGAGATCAGGCAACGGTTAAAGAAACCATCTCTCTTCACCCATATTGAAATTGCCTGTGCCTAAGCTCGGCTCATTTTCCGGCACCGAAATTGTCGCCATCATGGAACTCTACGGGTTCTTTCAATCCAGCAAAAAGGGAAGTCACATGATCATGCAAAGGAAGATGCTGACGGCACAATCACTGTGCCTGATGCACAAGTCCGTTAAGATTGGGACACTGCAATCGATCATCCGTCAGTCCGACATTCCCAAAGACGCCTTTTCCGTTTAGGACTCGGAGCAAATTGCGCAAATAAAACAATTGAAACTATCGGACCTCGGACAACACCTCAGCGTTCTCAATCGCCATGACTATACACAAGATGAAGCTGTAATCCTCCTCTTGCGTCTCCAGTTAGTCAAGATAATCAAGTCCGAGATTTTGCGAAGGGGATGGAGCCAGAGGGAGGCAGCCAAGAAACCTGGTGTATCGCAACCTCGGATCGCTGAGATAGGGACAGACAAATTTTCGGTAGAAAAGCTCATGAAGTACCTTCTCCGATTCGATTTGGAAACAACGCTTTGCGTGGAGTCTCGTAAACCATCACGAGCGATCAACTCGAAAAGCCCACGGTCTTTTTGCAAATTGGTAAATCGACGTCGGCCACCCGTTTGCAGGTTTGCCCCGCATTCCCCGTGCCCGTTTGGATATATGCTACCAGTGGAAGGAAGAGCATAGGTTTTGTGGTAATTACTTATGAACCGAAATGGAACTATCGCCATCCTGTTGAGCCTCGCCCTTCTTACCACCTCGGGCGCTTT
>JAKFUT010000427.1 GCA_021732565.1 Candidatus Obscuribacterales bacterium | reverse complement strand
ATTTTGAGCGTGGTGTAAAAATATCAGAGTCGCGCTTTACGGTCCTCATGGGAATGGGCGCCCGGATGGAGCGGGCTTTGATGAATTTCATGCTCGATCTTCATGGTGCTAAGAACTATCAGGAAGTCTTTCCGCCTGTCCTAGTGAATAAAGATTGTATGATCGGCACGGGGCAATTGCCGAAATTTGAGGGAGATTTTTATCGCTGCGCCGACGACAATCTCTATCTGGTGCCGACAGCCGAAGTGCCGGTGACCAATTTGTATAGAGAAGAGATTTTGGAAGAATCGCAGCTCCCGATTTATCACACTGCATATACTCCATGCTTCAGACGAGAAGCCGGTGCCGCCAGCAAAGACACTCGCGGATACATCCGCCAGCACCAGTTCAATAAAGTCGAACTGGTGAAATTCTGCCTGCCTGAAACCTCGGATGAGGAGCACGAGAAACTCACTCGCGATGCTGAAGCGATTCTTGATGCATTAGAACTTCCGTGGCGACGAATTTTGCTTTGCGCAGGAGACATGGGCTTCTGTGCGCGCAAGTGCTATGACCTTGAGGTCTGGTTTCCGTCGCAGGACAAGTATCGTGAAATAAGCTCATGCAGCAACTTCGGCGATTTTCAAGCGCGGCGGGCCAATATCAGATACCGCCCCGCCGATGGTGGCAAGCCTCGCTTCGTTCATACTATCAATGGCTCGGGGCTGGCCATCGGACGTGCGTTGGCAGCGATACTAGAAAACAATCAACAACCAGATGGAAGTGTGAAAATTCCTGATGTGCTGGTGCCGTATCTGGGTGGTCAAACCTTTATTCGCAAACCGGGCGAATCAGGCACTGATTCTTCCCGCGATCTCGCCACGGGCGCTGTCAAATAATCGCTCCCGCATTTGGCGGTATAACTTCGCTAAGTTCTGCGCCCTAATCCGTTTACGGGCAGAGCCGAATCAGCCAGTCTGGCGGCCGAGTGGCGCTCGCCAGACGTGGGTTCCGAAGACTGGTAATAGAAATCGCCGATTCAGGGTATATTCCATCCGAGACGAACATAGTTTTGTGGATTAAACAATCCATGCCCCTTCACAGCGACCAACCGGCAATTGAACTCGTCGCCGACGAATCGAACACCGATGCGGTCCTTCCAACCCTCATGCAGGATGGAGGGATTAGCAGCAAGCGCTCGAACGATGTTCAGCTGGTGCTTAGCTCTCCTGTGCCGAGTGGCATGGACTTGAGCAGCAAAATAATGTTGATCTATGGAGAAATCTCATTACTGGCCGTGGCCCTTCGTGGTGACAACCTGATGTGGATACTAGCCATGATGATCGCATATCCGATCTTCCTAATCTACTTGGGCCGTGCTCTCAGTCGATCTCTCAAGAGAACAACGCCAGCCGCTGAGATCACAGCCAATCAAGACGGTCTCGCTTTCTCCATCTTCTGGACGCTTTCTTTGTGTAGTCGGTTACACCGTAATTGGTCCGACATTCATTCAATAACTTCCTACGGGCTGGAGAATTGGGACATCAGTCACTGGAGACAACGAAGCTCGATCTTCGATCCATCGGTCACTTACCGCATTGTAATTGACTTTAAGTCAGGCGGACAAGCTGACATTGACCTCAGTTTGCTTACCCGACCGCTCGTTGTCGAACTGATGCACGCAATTCAAAGGTGGGGCGATCCGAGTTCTCTTTCATCTGATATGGTCAAGCTCAAGCAAGCCTTGCTTGCTGACGTAGTCGCAGATACAAGCTTCACCCAATTGTGGATTACAGATCTTGAATCGCGGTATTCATCGACTCAATTCGAAACTCTGCCATCACGATATAGCTTGCGAGGCGGAGGTTATACCGTTAGCTCACTGTTGGCGGGAAGCGGTCTTTCAGCAGTCTACCTGGCACAAGACGAACGAGGAGACAAAGTGGTTTTGAAGGAAACCAACTGCCCGTCAACGGCTGAGGAGGGCGTTAAGCAAAAGGCAAATGAGCTCTTGGCGCGCGAAGCACGAATACTTTGCAAGCTGTCTCATCCACAACTTGCCAGAGTTATTGATCACTTCGTTGAAAGGGAACGCAATTATGTTGTACTTGAATTTGTAAGCGGACCCACTCTCCGGCAAATAGTTACTGGAAATGGTCCTCAATCCCAGTCGCTGGTGATGGCTTGGGCCAGTCAACTGGCCTCTATACTGGAGTATATTCATGGACAAGATCCGCCCGTGATCCATCGAGATTTGTCTCCCGACAACATCATACTTCGCTCGGATGGTCAACTGGTTTTGCTCGACTTTGGCGCGTCGAACGTGTTCGTCGGAGCAGTTACGGGCACTGTGATTGGAAAGCAAAGTTACATGCCGCCGGAACAATTTCGAGGTAAGGCCGAGCCTGCAAGTGATATCTTTGCGTTGGGAGCGACGATATGCTTCTTGCTTACCGGCTGTGAGCCCGAGCCTCTAACACAGGCACATCCTCGTGAAGTTAACCCGAATATTAGTATCGAATTCGATGGGCTAGTGGCACGTTGTACTGAATTAGAAATAGCCGAACGAATTGAGAGCGCGGAAAAACTGCGATTGGAGATTGCCAGACTCTCGTCTCCGGGTGCATCTCATGGATAACTCCCAGTTGGTTGTTGAGACAAAGACATTGCCTCCGGTGCCGGCCGGACAATTTGAAATGATTGCGCCATACTCGCAAGAACGAAAGGCTGAAGCGAACAGAAGTAAATCTAAAGTTACTGTATTTAAGAAACTAAAATGGATATTGCTTTCTTGCCTGCCATACTATTTTTTCTTCTGTAACAGCTCTCTCCTACCTCGGCAATGGTCTGACTGGGCATTTTTCGCCGGGATGATTGGCTTTGTCGGTTGGGGTTACGTTATCTGGGCGACATCCAAAAAAATTAAGTTTGCGCCGTCTCATATACAAGCAGGCAAGGAAGGATTGCGGTTTCATTTCCTGCAAAATTATCGTGGGTACCATAGCTCTTGGCTCCAGTGGGATTCATTCACTTCCGTTGATCTTGTAGTAGCCAAAGGGGGCTGCAATAAAATACGTTTCCATGTCTCTGATAGTTGTGTAGATCAATTTGCCAGCATGGGAGCAACAAAAGCGAAACCCTACATCACAATCGACCCTGCAGCGTTCACTCGTGAACACGATGGCTCAAACCTTTTGCAGGCGATGCAAAATTTCATGAAACCTGAACAGCTAGACTCTTCCATCAAGCAGTTTGCGCAGACGCTCGTGCCACCAGGCTATACAAAAATG
>JAKFUT010000274.1 GCA_021732565.1 Candidatus Obscuribacterales bacterium | reverse complement strand
GCATTGATCGCTCAGGCGAAAGGCGTCCACCATTTTTCTTGCAAACGTCGCTTAAGCTGAAACCGTTCAAATACTCCATGACGATGTATGCGCGTTTATCGGCTGTGATACCAAAGTGCAAGAATTGCGCGATGTTGGGGTGATTCAGGTTGGCAAGTATGCGTCCTTCTATTTTGAATCGCGCCCGATTCTCTTGATCGCCGAGCAGTTCCGGATGCAATATCTTGATCGCCACAAGGCGATCCAACGAAATCTGCCGAGCCTTGAATAAGCGGCCAAATCCACCTTCACTTATCAGTTCAAGGATTTCATAGCTTTCCTCGAATATTGAACCAACTGCGCATTCGCTACTCACGAAACGATTCCCCTGCGTTCAACTTATATAAAATTCCTTTTCCCATTTCGTGATGTGCCCAGTGCATGAACGAATTTTGCCCAATGACGTCAATACCAAACGCCAGGCCCGCGACCGACCAGACAGATTATCGAGAGTACATGCCTTCAATTGGCGAGGATCAATCTTGATCCTGGTCAGACCTGTCATCTCCAGAAGATTCAGTACAATGGGCTTCCGAGCCACGAACCTCAGTAAGCACTTTCTGCAAATTCGAAAATCGCACTACCCGCCAACTATTGTCTGGCTGTTGTTTTAACTCCATCTCCACCGGTGTCTTAACTCCAGTGGTTCTTTCAAATAGCAAATTGGTGTGAGCCAACTTGTCGTTCCTTTCCACCTTTCCAACTCCCCGGTAGGTTGCCGAGCTGAATCCCAGTCCTCGTAATACATCCGATAGAGAAGGAGGGCGCAGAGCGTTCACAATACTGCTGAGCAATCCCCTCGGCTGTGGCGGCTCCGCTACGACCTGACCATGAGTTGCCACAAAGTTGACTATGCTGTCTTCCAGCTTTCCCACTACTACCGGCTGCAACCAGCCGATAGCAGCAGCCCCCAGCAGACGCTCAATAAGACCCTGCCCTCCCACCTCTCGAACGGGTTCGGACATCAGGTCGTCAACAGCACGAATGGCGACAGTATGAACATCGAAGTACCGGCCAAATGTGTCCACATCTCGCTGTTTGATGGCGCTGGACATTTGTAAGAGGGAGTATTCAGGGGTTGTGGTGTAAAACCACCAGCCCCCTCCCACGGCAATTACAAGAACCGCCAGTATTATTACCAACACCCGAACCATCTTTACACCTCCCAATACTGGCGGACATCGGCCAGCAGAACGCATCCAGTCAAGATGTCTCCTCCAGACTGGGGAAAGCCCTTTTGTGTGGCAGTTTTTCCATCAATCTTTTTGGAATTTAACCGCAGCAATCTGCAAAGAGGGAATAATTTATTTTGACGCCTGCTATCAGGTTACACTTTTGTTCAAACTTGTAGAACGCTTAGTCTATCCGATATTCATCCTGACAGCAGTAGTCGGTTTGGTGTACTGGTATTGGACAACCACTCCGGGCTATGCGCTGACTCAAATTGTCTTTGCCGTCAAGAACAAAGACCCAGACACATTTGAGAAATATGTAGACATTGAAAATATCGCCTACCACGCTGTAGACGATGTCCTACACGGTCCCGCCCGCGAATCGGGGATATTTGGCAACTTCGACAGCATGATCGGAATAGGCATTATTAGCCTGTTCAAGCCGGAAATTGCCGAAATTGCCCGCAGCCAGGTCCTCAACTTTATCAAAGCCGGCGCCCTTGCCAATAGCCTGCCAGGCGGTGACAAGCAGGCAGCGGCATTGGCTGCACCCCCGAAGGAAGGCGCCCCTCCAGCACCCGCAAATCCCGCGCCTTCAGACAGTGCGTTTAACAACGACTCGCCACCGCCTCAATCTCACGACCAAATCTCGTCAATGTTTGGTGGAAAAGGTAAGTCTGGCGGCTCAGACGGCGGCGGCCCCGTAGAACGATTCACGAAGAACCTCAAACTTCAGCAACAACTCAAGGATTACGGGCTTTGCAAGAAGGACAAGGACGGAAACGGCTATGCAGGAGTGGATTACCTGAAGATTGATGGACCCACAGCGCTCATTGGCCTCAAATTTCACAGTACCAAACTCAACCGCAACTTCATTATTGAACTCAAGATGGAAGACTCCGGTGGATTTTGGCGAATTACGGAGTTATCCAACCTCAACGATTTAGTAAGTACCTACCTTGAACTTCGTGAACAGATGAGGTCGGAGAGCGGCTCCTTGCTTCTGCCTGGAAATGATATGCGTCTGTTAACGTGCAGTTCCCGCAGTTTCCCTGCACATTGAGAATACTAACCAGAAGCCTTGCATCAGCTCCTCAGAATTTGTCTTTCCGGGAATTCCGGGACTGCAAACCAAGGAAGCTGGGTTGAAATTGACGGATGTTCTTCGTCGCGGAGGAAAGCCCAATTTCGCCCCGTCTTGATCTTCGTGTCCTTGCTGGGATCCAGCACTTTGACAGGCGTATCATCGGTGGAAATCACCTTCCACTGAAGTATGGAGTGCATATAATTGAAGAGGAATGGCAGCCAGCTGAGCGAAGAAATCGCAGAGCGTGGACCGGGCTAAGAGGAACAACACTGCGCTCATGATTGTTCATCACAGGATTGGCGGTTGAACGTTGATCGAAGTCTCTGGCCACAGCCACTTGAGCCAGAAGTCCAGCGCGGCAAGACTATATTGAACCGCTTCGGAAACTTTCACAACTAACTGCTAACTGTTTGGATGAGTCACAACCCAGGCAACCATTAGACAACTGAGTATAGATCCTCACAATAGAAGCTCGCTGGAATGAATTGATACCGACTATTTTGGAGAATTTGCCTTACTGGCACGCGGTTGGTACCACAGGCGCAGGGTAATTTTCGAATCCTCCAGTGGCGGTGCCACCGACCGGCACTCTTGGCAGATGACTAGTGGATTACTAGTGTGTCCTTTTCTCCGCCGGTTTTGTCGGAATTATCTTCACCAGGCGCCGATGAATCCACCGTTCCCAAATCCGCAGCAGCAGCATTACTTTCGGAGAAGATAAGCAGTTGACCAGTACCTTCGAAATGCACGTTCTTGCGACCATACTTGGCGTTGACCAAAGCACGCACGTAATCTCCCAGCTGTTGAAACTTCACATCAAGAGAGAACCTATTATATGACAATTTCTTGATCGAGTTCGCGAAGATGCTCTCTCGAATATACGGATATTGGTTAAATCGCTTGATCGCTTGCATTGCGAAATTATACGAAGCTTAGTGGTGTTGAATGTGGTGTCACCGAATTTTGTTTCTTCGTGCGGAATCTACTCTTTTGCTGATCAGAAACGGGATTGATTCCAGTTAAGATCATGGCGAAATCTGTCGCCTGCATTTCGCCACCTTCGCTGAGATCCAGTCCCTTGAATCCAGGAAAGGTTCCACGTTCAAGACGCTTGTAATAAAGTACAAATCCATCAGAGTCCCAGAGCAGTAATTTCGATTAGAAATCGAGTTGGCTCCCGCGAGCGCTCTCGGAGCGCCATTATGCCCGCCACTTCTGGAGTGAACCAAGTTTTGTTATTGTGCGTTAGATGTCCAGCTGATAAAATAAAAGGTCAACTAGAATACGGCAACTGCTGGCGCGATGGCTTACTTTTAGTGCTCGCACACCTAAACCGGAGTGGTCGAAATAACTTCCTGAAGGAGAATTTGATGACAGCACGGTGGAATCTCATGTACGCACTTACGCGAAGTGTTGCACTCTTGCTTGTACTGCAATCTTGTGCCATCGGTGCTCCTGGAACAGGTGGAACAGGTGGAACCGGCGGCACCGGTCTGGTAACACCACCAC
>JAKFUT010000418.1 GCA_021732565.1 Candidatus Obscuribacterales bacterium | reverse complement strand
AGACGTGTTAACACGTCTCCTTCTTCTTTTGACTACCAAAATAAATTGATTAACTCGCACTAAGGATGACAATTCAGCAAAGGCGATCACCAATTTTGCACATGTCGCGAACTTAGGGAGGCACTCCAGCCAGGGAGGCGAACACCAATTGATGCTTCCCGGGTCAGCCAGCAGATTCGCAATGGCTTCATCAGGTGGCTGCCGGGTGGCTGCGCGGTGGCTGCGCGGTGGCTGGGTCGACTGCTGGCTGACTGCTGGCTGCGCGGCGAAAAGCGCTTAATAGCAAAGTCTGGCGTCATAAAGAAGGTAGCGTGGACGAGAGCCTTATCAATCTTTTTGATCGAACGAAATGAAATCGAGCCGAATCGCCTGTGTTAACAAGTTAAATGGCTGAGACAACTCCGGTTGTGGTTGGGTGTCTAATCATTTCCCGGAACTGGGTATGAATAATCTGGTTGTAGACGAGGACATACTATGGTGGTTAAGGCTCTTCTAGACGACCTGATGGAATCGCTGGAGTGCAGCGCAAGCGACATGAACGCTTATTACGATCGATTGACGGGCAATACGATCTTTCTAAACGACGATTATTTGCGCCAGGCCGCCCGTCGGAAAAGTGCCGACGATGAAAGCAAGCTAGCGAATTGGGAAAAGGAATGCCTGGCAGAAGCACGGGCAATTGTTAACGATAACGACGATAGATACATCCCTCTCCCCGGTAGTGATGACATTCACGAGTGGGCGATTATGAACAGGTTCGCTTTGAATGCCAACAGCAATTTAACTGATCGCCTGACTCGGGCATTGAAGGGCGGAGGAGCCTTTCGGAGATTCAGAGAAACGCTTGACCGCCACGGATTAACCGACCAATGGTATTCCTTTCGAAAAGCAGCACTAAGGGAAATTGCCATAGCCTGGTGTGAAGAAAACAATATCGAGTATGTTCAAGCTGCGTGCAAGGAAACTGCATCCTGACGATCCGGGCCGAAACTCATCCTCTAGGACATCGACTGTGCCCTCAGTTTACGAATTTTCAATTCCGTTAATCAGGACTCTGTATGTTCGCTCTAACGTAAAGCAATCAAGTCAACCTTAAATGCGCAACGAGAAAATCTTCGTCCAAGAGAAGGGGCAGAACTCACCCAACTACGAAAAGAGCCTGTTGATCAGGAACAATCCATTGATTGAACTGGCTACAGCCGAGCTTCTTCGAACGCCTGCCTCCGGGCAGTGATCATTGTTACCTATGGAAAATTGCGCCAGCCGCAATTTTCTCCTTAACATGCGAGCCTGCAAATGTCCTAAATTCAACAATCATCAGATGTAAATTATACGAAAGACTTGGTCGAGTAGACCGGAGGAGTTTCACCTCCAGCCTCTCATACTCAACTGTACATGAGCCTCGCGACTCATACAGCTCCTGTCATTCGGCATGTCGTATCGCCCAGTGAGGGAACATTTTCGGGTCGCGGGATTTCACTCCGGCTAACCATCGTCGTCCCTGCTTCCGGCTACGATGTAGATGTTTGTACTTGCGTATCGCCCATCTTACAAGGTGCTGGTCGATATGGTTAAACAGCCCATAGAGAGCAGTCGGATAGAATTCGCCGAAGTAGTTAATCCAACCTCGGATTTCCGGACTGAACTTTGCTGCAATAGCTGGCAAGGTTTCTTGCGTGCGTTGGTTGAGTCCCCACTGTCGAATGTCCCCATAGAGGTCTAAGCGGGCATTTCGGCTGATGGCTGGAAGGAAGCTAGTGAAGATCTCTTTTGTTTGGTGGTTTTCCGCCGCACGTGGGCGGAATGTATAGCTCAGAAAGGTGAACTGGAGAGGTTTATCCCCTCCAGACCGATTGCTATCTTTGCAATATACAATCCGCGTTTTCTCTTCATTAACGTTGAGTTTCCACTCCTGCAGCCGTTGGGTTAGTTTCGCCCGCATGTCTTCCGCTTGCTCTTTTGTTGCGCAGTGGATGACAAGGAGAGTAACCCGGGGCATTTCAGCCCCAGGTCCTCGAACTCAACCGGACGTGAGCCTCGCAACTCATCCGGCTCCTGTCGTCCAGCCGTCTGGTCGCACACCGAAGCGCCAATGAGCGAACAGTTCTGGCTCACAGCGCGCAATTCGCGCCAGCCATTTTGTTGCTCGACCACCGTGTGCGCGCAGCGATTTGTATTTCTTCCGTGCCCAGATTTCCAGGTCATGATTGAGTTGCCGTAGCAGCGGATACAACTCGGACTTGTAGAAGCGCCCGTAATAGTTGATCCACCCTTGCACGGTTGCGTTAAACATCCGTGCAAGATCCTGAATGGACTTATCACTGCGAAGATGGACACCCCAGCTACGCATCTCGATACTCATCTGCCGCTTGGATTTTGGGCTCACTGCAGGAGTGAAATTGACAAAATGTTTTCCATACCTGTTCTTGGACAAGCGCGGACGAAACTCATATCCTAAGAAATCAAATTTCTCATGTTCATATGAGCTCCTTCTGTCATCATCCTTACAGTAAACGATGCGCGTCTTATCCGGATGAAGTTCCAGTTTGAACTGCGCTAACCGTTTGGCAATTGATTCGCATACATATCTGGCTTGCTTCTCAGTCTTAAAGTGCGCTATCGCATCATCAGCGTAGCGTTCAAATGGAACAGTGCGAAACTGCTCGAACATCCATTTGTCGAATACGTGATGCATGAAGATATTGCTCAATAAGGGCGAAATCACGGAGCCCTGGGGACTTCCGCAGTTTCGCTGCTGCAGGCTTCCATCCCGCATACTGATTGGGGCTTTCAGCCACCGCTCTATGTGCAGGAGTATCCATCGGCAGCTTGTGTGTTTCTTTACCATTTCTAGAACGAGGTCATGGTCCAGCGAATCGAAGAAGGCATGGATGTCCAGGTCAACGACCCAGTTGTATTTCCAACATCTCTTTCTTGCGCTGGCCACCGCATCTAGTGGCGACTTATTCGGTCGGTAGCCATACGAGTCAGGGTGAAATAGTTGTTCCACTTCCGGCTCCAAATAGCTCTTAACCACCATTTGCGCTACGCGGTCCGAAACTGTTGGCACGCCTAATCTTCGGACTCCGCCTTTTCCATCGTTCTTAGGTATCTCCACACACCGCACCGGAGGTGGGAAGTACGTGCCTGATGACATTCGATTCCATATACGATAGAGATTCTTTTCCAAGTTCTCTTCAAATAGTTCGATTGTTTCACCATCCACGCCTGGAGCCCCTTGATTGGCTTTCACTCGGGCGAAGGCATCCCTCACAACCTCGAACGAAATATCAAATGGCTTTGTCTTATCCAAAGGTTCATCCTCTATTGAGTTGGTCACTGAATAAAACTGGACAACGTGCCCCCTTTGCTCCACCCGCATTACCGGGTTTCATCACTACTACGGGACACTCCGCCCCCGTGCTTTGCTTCAGTACTTTTGCTCTTACAGATCCGCTGCTTGAGCGTTTCCCTTGTCCAATCCGCAGCCTGCGTACTTCTTTCCGCGCTCGCGTGTTCGTCCCTTCGAATAACTGGATGGCAAAGCGACAGGTTCCCGAGTTCCGTGCAAGAGCCTCTGTCAAGATCGTGCCGCCTTTATGCCGGATGCCGCCTGGTCCGCTTGCAGGGTTGCTTCCAGACTTGTCCCGAGTTAACGACTCCCCCTCGGTTTTGACATCGTTTCTACGCTTTCGACACTTCATCAGCGGTTTACTTGCGTTCACCTTCTTGACCACACCTGACGCGATTATTCACGCCTTTTCCGCAACGTTCACCACCTTGACTCTTTATCTCAGCAGCTTGCGGTGGTTTGAAGCCTCCGCC
>JAKFUT010000329.1 GCA_021732565.1 Candidatus Obscuribacterales bacterium | reverse complement strand
ATGGTTGGACTGTATTCAACAGTTCCCGACTTTAGAACTAAGTCTTTAGTTTCGAGCTCCTCCACTTCTTTTACATTTCCAAGAACGGGCCATTCAGGATTCCCCGTATATGGATTGGAGCTAGCTCTTCCCGGAGTTGATTTTAGTGAATTTCCTCCCGGATACATGGCTTTCAGATCATCGCTAATTGATGAAGGAAACTCGCCGCCGTGCTGTTTGGCGTATTGCACCAGACAATGCTTGAGCTGTAACATATTTCCTCGAACAGCAGATTCTTTTCCTGTGTTAGCCTCTCCAATAAACTCCGGCAATGAAACGAGTATGAAGAGGATGAGCAGAAGAAGCCCGGCAGGCGGAAGAGAGAAATATTCTCTGGCGCAACCTGCTCTTGAAGAGATCATCAAAACAGCTTGAAGATCCTTCAGAAAAGCCACAGTCTGAAGCCATCGATTGGTCAAGCGAAATCGAACCGCCATGGAATTCCTTTGCGCGGATTCTTCTCAGCATTGAAGGTGCCAAGCCGCGCATAATTATCACTATCGGACAGGTTCAACCTCCCGAAGTGCATCGCTGCCCTGGTGTTGATGAGAGAGAGAGTCTTAAAATGGATGTTGGTTATCCATCAATCGTCACCTCTGTGTGATCGCACCAATTCCTACGTCAGCTCGTCCGCCGACAGTACCGCAAATAACCTCTTGCGCCTTCTTAGCTTATATGCTAAGATTGGCTTACATGTCAAGTATTTTAGTGTTCAACGAAGCGGGATTGCTTCCAGAGGGAGACTATGTGCTCAGTTTGGACCAGCTGCGCAAGTCAACGCTAGTAGCCGGTCCCGATCCAGGAAACGACTCGTGGGACGTCGAATGGCGTGGTCTGCTGGTGGCTAATCTTGCAATTATTGTTCGCCAACTTTGGGAGGTGGGAATCACTGAAATTTATGCAGACGGATCCTTCGCCGAAGAACGGGCTCACCCGAATGACATTGACGTCTACTTCGAATGTGAATTGAAGTATTTCGCATCAGGTGAGTTGGAGAACAAGCTCAATGCAATAGATCCAGAAAGAAGTTGGACTTGGGATGATGAACGGCGACGGCATGATGAGAATACCGGCAAGGGACAACTACCCATGTGGTGGGCTTACAGAATAGAGGCCTGGCCTGACTATGGACAAGGCAGTACCGTTATACATCCAATTACAAAGAAGGAAATGACACACCCCGAGTTATTTCGAATAAGCCGCATAGGAGGCACACCGAAAGGCATTATAAAAATAGTGCACGAGTAAGTTTGGGAGAACAATGATCAGAACCGACAAAGAGTACAATGAACTGAAGGAAAGGCTGTCCCAGGCAAAGAATTTGCTGGAGATACAGCGTCAGCAGTTTCTGGACGCGGGGCTAACTGATAAGGAAGTTGTGCGTGCGCTGGCGCCAACCATGTCATTTCAAAAACAGCAGTTCGAAGAGTTGGCTTTTTACGAGCATTTGAAACAGGGAAAGATACCTCCTGCGTTTCACAGCTTCAGCGCTATTGGAAAATTGCTGATCGCTTCTCGAATCGCTCAGGGCCTGAGTCAGAAGCAACTTGCGGAGCGCTTGAACGTGAGTGAATCTGTAATCTCACGCGATGAGAAGAACGAATATCATGGAATAACTGCAGAACGGGCTCAACGAATTGCCGAGGCATTGAAAATAAACGTTGAATTGCGCGCCGCAGTTTGTTCATGACGATTAAATGAGCGAGGCTATGAAAAATCGCCTCGCTTATTCCAACCAAAACGCGTTACCAGTTGTATACGGCTCTACCAATCGACGTTCTCAGTTCCCACCAATTTGCCCTTCTTCACGTGGAACTTGATCACTTTTCGCACAGTTGGAAAACCGGCAGTATCACTAGGACCATGGGTCATAATGTCGAGAGTCAATACTTGCTTGCGTATTCCACTGATTTCGGCCGGCTGATTTTATCCGGCCGGTTGTTCTGAACATGTGGCCGTACAGACAACTTGGCTCTAGACTGCGAAGTTAATTCGAGAGTAAAAGTTAGACAAAGCATAGGCGCCTGGAAGAAGTCAGGACGTCCCTTCTCTTTATCTCAAGCACGAGAGGAGAAAGGACACCCCATGGAGAGGACATCTATGCGCAAGACAAGGATATCTTAAGACTGCATTTTGAAAACAATCTTAGCGGTAACAAGATCTCGCAAAGCTGTAATGTATCAAGATCAGTCGTTCAGGAATGTGTTCGCAGGGCCAGAGTGCCCGGGCGACAGTGGAGCGAGCTTGAGAATCTGGACGATGTAGAGCTCGAAGCATTGATGTATCCGAACCCCAAGAGTGGAGGTCGGAAAGAACAGCCCGACTGGCAATACGTTCACCGTGAGAACAGGCGTCCGGGTCTGACGTTGGAGTTGCTTTGGCACGAGTATGTTGAGAAATCGACGAATCCATATTCCTATTCGCAGTTTACACATTTGTATGGCGACTGGCGAAAATGCCTCAACATCGTAATGAGACAGGACCACATTGCCGGCGAGAAACTATTTGTCGATTGGTCAGGAAAGACCAAGGAAGTTATCGATCCCGAAACCGGTGTGGTGGAGCAAGAGCAGATCTTCGTAGCTGTAATGGGAGTGAGTAATTATTGCTATGCAGAAGCCACTTTGTCGCAGGATTTGAAAGCCCGGGTGGGAGCGCATGTTCGCGCATTCGAGTATATGGGCGCAGTTCCACGCCGTTGTGCCCGACAATACCAAATCTGGTGTCACAAGGGCCGACATCTATGATCCGGATCTTAATGTGCATTATCATCAGATGTCCCGGCATTACGGTACCGCTATTTTGCCTGCGAGACCATATCGGGCCAGGGACAAGGCCAAGGACGAGAAAGGCGTGCAAGTAGTACAGAACTGGATACTGGCGGTCCTGCGAAATCGAGATTTCTTCAGTATTGCTGAGTTGAACCAAGCGATTTGGGAATTGCTTGAAGTACTTAATAACAAAAGTTTCAAGAGACTTGTTGGCACTCGCGCGAGCTGTTTCCGGAGCATAGATAAACCGGCGATGAAGCCTTTGCCTCAGCTGCGATACGAAGATGAAGAATGGAAGAAAGCGCGAGTCGAGTGCTTCTTTAGAAACAATCGTGTAGCAAGTCATCCTCGAGATGATCGCCAAGCAAAGCACAGTACTCAGCGCGAACATATGCCCAAGGCTCATCAGAAATATCTGGACTGGACCCCGGAAAGATAGGAGAATTGGGCGTCGACTATTGGTCCGTCCGCCCGACAGCTAGGGGTCTCTGCGCTATCTGAATGTGATCATCCACAACAAGGGTTCAGGCGTTGTTTAGGACTTCTTTCTTTGGAAAAAGTATTCGGAACTGCGCGGCTTGAACAAGCGTGTAGACGCGCACTCGTCTTAAATTACTGGTCTGTCTCAAGCATTGGCTCAACCCTGAAGCACGGTTTGGACCAGAAAATAATTCAGTTGCCTTTGCCGATAGTTCCGCTGCAGCACGAGAATGTTCGCGATCCAGAATACTACCAGGAAGATGCATGAACCGTCCTGCTTCGTCAAGCCCGCGCCCCGCACTGTCCGGTTCTTTCAGCCAGCTCGCGGAGCTATCGGCAGCGTTGGTAGCCTCGCTGTGCTGGTTGCACATCGGGAAGATGCTGAGCAATCCCAAGAGAATTACAATTACAAGGAGCAAAAGATGAGCACAATCGAAAAGCTGGTCCTCGACTACTACGAGCTTCACCTGATACGCCGTGCCATCGTTCACATGGCTTACAGTTCTGATCCAAACAGTGACGATGTAAAACTCTGAAGCGGTTAGAACAGCAGTTGGCTGATGCAAAGGAAGTGGTGCTTAGAGATGTTTCTAGGTAATAACCATTGAACAAAATAAGCACGGACCGTTTCCACAACTCGAGGATGAAACTATGTTGCTACAAGTCACCATCGAAAAGCTATACGAGATGCGCCTAATCGGCATGGCAAAGGCGCTTGAACATCAGCTAACCATACAGGATTGTCACGATCTCAGCTTCGAAGATCGGCTGGGGTTAATCGTGGACCAGGAGCTAACTTATCGAGAGAATCGCAAGCTAGCAGTTAGACTCAAAGGAGCCAATTTGAAGAAGGCATGCATAGAGAACATCAACTACAAGAAACAAAGAGGACTTAAAAAATCCACAATTAGAATGT
>JAKFUT010000157.1 GCA_021732565.1 Candidatus Obscuribacterales bacterium | reverse complement strand
AAGCATTGAAGATGTATCGAGATTTGGCGTAGTGGTGCGTGACAGTGAAGGTTTTATCACCGACTTTCAGGAAAAGCCGTCCAAACAAGAAGCCCGTTCTAATCAAATCTCACCGGAATTTATATGCTTGAGCCGGAGGTTTTTAATCATATTCCGCAAACGGGTATGTACGGTTTTGGCCGGCAATTGTTTCCGCTGTTGGTGGAAAGAGGCTGCCCTGTTCTCGGTGTTGAGCTAACTGATTACTGGACTGATATTGGCACTCTTGGTGATTATCTGCGCGCGAACTGCGATGCAATAAATGGATTGGTTGCGGTTCCTGTAAAAGGGCAAAAAACAGATTTTGGCTGGATTGCCCCTGATGCAGATCTGGATGATACATGCAAAATTGAAGGAAGATTGATCCTCGATTCCCATAGCAAAGTTGGGCGTTCAGTGCGGATTACAGGAAGTGTTGCCATTGGCGCAGGCGCTACGATTGCAGACAACTGCAGTTTGGAAGACTGCGTGATCTTTCCTGGCGAACACGTTGCCGCCCGCTCCGTCATTTCAAGGTCGGTGGTGGCATACGGCAAAATAGTTTCCTGTGCTTCGGTAGCAAAGGTCGTTTAGTCGATTCGATCGCAACACAAAAATTCATTTTGTGGTGTCCATCCGGTTATCAGTTTGCATTTGAACGCCGCCAAATTTGTCTGATCTGAGCATCGAGGTCGGCAAACTTTATGTCACCCGTGTTTGAGAGAATAATTACTGAAAAATCGTCTTTCACTCCTCGTGCGTACCATGAGCTGTATCCGCCTATATTGCCGTTCTTTCGGAAAACTGTTCCTGCGGGCGTATTGGTCAGTTCCCATCCGCAATTCCAGCCAGATGGCGAGCCGCTGGAGAGCGATACCGGTCGGTACATCTGAGCATAGGTTTGCGGCCTCAGCAATTTTCTCTTACACAACTCTTCTTCGAACAGCTCAAGGTCTTTCATGGTCGAAGTTACTCCTGCAGAACCGCCCATGCTCACCCACGGCTGGTAATTCTTGTGGGCAATTACGTTTCCCTTTTCGATGCGATAGCCTGTCGCTAACGCTGCCGGAAACAACGTTGAGGGAATTGTTGTATCGTTCATCTTCAGAGGACAAAAAATGTGGCTATCAAAAAACCGGGATAACTTCTGCCGTGATCGTTGCTCAATAATTTTTCCTGCGATTACGAAGCCTATATTATTGTATTCGGATCTTTCCCCCGCCAGAAAAGATCGTGGTCTTACTGTAATTTCCCGGTATGAGCCGGACCACGGTAAACTGTTGCGCGATTCGACAGGCAGACCGCTGGTGTGAGAGAGTAAATGAATGATGTGAACGTCTTTCCAGTCTGATGGAAAACCGCTCAAATATCGGGCCGCGCAGTCATTTAGCCGTAGCGCCTTGTTTTCCACCAGCATCATCATGGCCAATGCGGTAAATAGTTTTGTCAATGACGCAAGAGCAAACACGGTGCGTGGTGTTACCTGCTCTTTACGAGCTACATCGGCGTATCCATAACATCTGGAAAAGACCGGACTGCCATGATCCGCGACCGTTATGGCTAACCCGGTTATGGAGTCATGATGAATCTTGTCGCGCACGACCTTGTCTATCAGGTTTTCTATTTTGCCAGTTGCATCTGCGCCCATTTCTTCGCCGGAAGACAACTGACTAACCGTTGAACTCGGGCTTTTGCGCTGTGCTCGAATTATGCCGACGACGGAGCGAACCTGCTTTTGTGATGGCGATGCAATTGTTGGAACTTGGCTTGATAAAACGAGCACGACTGCCAGAATATTGCAGATCTTGGCTGCGTCACAATTTCGCCCTACTGACCGTGAGCGGGAGTCTGTCTGAAAAATTCGAGGAAATTCCATCTATTGGTCCCCGAGCAGTTCGAAAAAGACGGGGCTGTCTCCACGCTTCGAGGGCACTACACCGAAGGTGCCCCCATGTGCACCATTGTTCTGTCGCACGGAGTCCATCCCTTATACTCCTCAGATATCTTGTCGTCGGGAAGACGCTCGATAAACGGTGCTGGCTTGTAGAACTGAAATATACTGTCGATCATTGTGCTTGGCTTTCCGCCAGAGGTGCTTAGTAATCTTACCGCACCGTACGATCACCCTCAAATGAATCAATTGCCGAGTAAACACCTAAGTGGTTAGCCTGTTTCTACTTACCGGTCAGTTGCGCGTCATCCAATTGAAAAATATGCGCAGAATTCTAAGCGTCTGGAAGATATTCTTTGAATCCAACACTGCATTACTTCAGCTCGTATTGAGACCGGAGGCAGGTGTGGGTTTGCACGGTGGTACCGATACTTGTGAGTGGGTGTCTTTGAATCAGCAGTGTAAACTAGCACTGATCCAAATGGATGTCCCAAGCCAATAGGAATTAGGATGCCAGAAACTTTTGATTTCATTGTGGTAGGCGCGGGCTCAGCCGGAGCAGTTATTGCAGCCAGGCTCTCAGAAGATCCTGACTGTCGAGTGGCACTCTTCGAAATGGGTGAGCGTCCGCCCGCTTCCGCGCTGAAACCAGCGGCCTGTCCTATGCTGCAGCACAACCCTGCTACAGACTGGATATTCACTGCGGAGCCAGGCAAGTGTGGACTCGGATTGACTGACGGGCGCATGATGGTGCCCAGAGGTAAGATGTTGGGAGGGTCATCCGGCATCAATTACATGGCTTATGTTCGCGGTCATCCAGGCGATTTTGATGCTTGGTCCGCTGCCGGTGCCACTGGTTGGAGTTACAGGGAAGTGTTGCCTTACTTCAAAAAAAGTGAAGGGCTCACACCGAGTGACGAAATTGTGATTGACAATGAAGCGCATAACACTTCCGGTCCACTTGGTGTTTCTGTGCGCAGCCCGATAGTGCCGGCGGCACGAGCATTCGTGACCGCGGCAGTAGCTGCAGGAATTCCGCAAGGTGACTATAACGGAAGTAGTCGTGGCGGTGCTGCGGGCTTGGTCTCGCTCCTGCAAACCACCACCCGCAATGGCAAGAGATCAAGTACTTATCAGGCATTTCTTGCAGGCGAAACGGAACGGCGGCCAAACCTGACAATCTTTACCCGGGCACATGTGAGGCAGGTCATCCTGGAAAGCTTGCAAGGAAAGGTAACGGCAACTGGAATCATATACACCATTGACGGAGGCGAACTCCTCACGGCGCAGGCTACCAGGGAGGTCGTTTTGAGCGCCGGTGCAATCGGGTCTGCCCAGTTGCTACTGTTGTCTGGCATCGGGCCTCAAGCCGAACTCGAGCAGGTAGGCATCAAATGCCGAATCGACTCGCCGCATGTGGGTAAGCATTTGAAGGACCACGTTCATGTAGCGCTTTTCTTTCCTGCGCCGGGAGCAGGCGTGTCCATGAACGAGTTGGGCATGTCTTTTGGCGCTGATGCTTTGCGCTCCCCTGCTGGTCCTCTGCCAGCGAACCCTGATGAAGACCTGCACATATCCGACGAGTTGCAGGCACTTAAGAACGAGGCAGAACGGCGAATCAACGAATGGTCTGCGACTGGGCACGGTCTGGTATCTTCATCTTTGTACGAGGCATGCGCTTGGTTCTCCACCGGACTCGGCGAGGATTTCAGTCACGATGCACAAATTAGCGTTTTTGCTTGCGGCTACAACAGCGACATATGGGAGCGTTGTCTGCGCGTTGATGCAAAGCAATACTTTGACGACCCGTCCTACCGGCTGGCACCGGATGCCGAAAGCATTATGATTCTTGCCAGTCCAGTGCAGCCCTATAGCGAGGGCGAACTCGTGCTCAAGAGCGGCAACCCGGCGGACCATCCAATTATCCGCATGAACTACTTCGAGGACCCGCGGGACATGAAGGTACTGATCGCAGTCATGCGAAGAGTCTTAGATATTGTGGCACACTGGCCGGAGCCCCTGACTATCGGCGCCTTGTTAATACCGCCATCACTTGCGCTGAAGCACCGACACGTCGAAGGCGCGGTACCCGGCGATGGACTTCTGGAGGACCTCGCGCTTCACTACGCTTGGACCGTCTACCACTTAACTACGACGTGCCGAATTTGTGATGTGGTCGATCCATGGCTGCGGGTGCTCGGGGTCGAAAGGCTGCGCGTGGCAGACGCTAGCATCATGCCAAACGTGATAAGTGGAAACACCAACGCTGCAGCGATCATGATAGGCGAGAAAGCGGCTGAAATGCTGGCCGCCGAACACAGCATTGAAATAGATGAGTTCGTAGGAGTGAGCTACTAATCTGGCGGCAAATCAAACTCTGGTAGCAAAGTCATTACTGTTGCCC
>JAKFUT010000416.1 GCA_021732565.1 Candidatus Obscuribacterales bacterium | reverse complement strand
AGTCATAGATGCAAGAGTCACCCGTGAGGAACCAAGAAATTTTATGAGTTTCTACGGGAGCGACTACTATCTCATTTCAAATCAAGATATAAATCCCGGAGACTCCCTGACGGCTAAGACAAATCGGATACCTGCGAAGGATTTGCAACTAAAAGATGCGTGGCTGTGTCATGTGGGCATAAATTACCAAGTTCTCCCGGTGAGTAAGGTGCACATTCCTAGAGGCGTGCTGATTAAGGTGTCTGATGTGAAAAATACTGAAACTCACTGACAAACGACTCCCTGTACCAACCAGACTCGGCCGGCTCTTCCACTCCGGTCGGCGGTCTACCCTACAAAGAAGATGTCACTACGCCGCAATTCCATGGCAAAGAAGGATATTAGTGGCGATTTAATGGGAATGTCCGGTTCAGCTACCCGTCAATACGTTGCGGTAGTTTTTCGCTCCATGCTATGTTGTAGATAAGGCCTGTGCCATTGCGGGAGACAATATGCGGCTAAGCGCATCTACATTCACGCTGGTTCTCAGCGGTGTTATCGCCTCGGGGTTGTTTCTCATAGCCGAACAGGCGGGCGCGAGCCCTGCAGCCATGCCAGCAGCTACCTCACAAGGGCACGACCTCACTTCGCTCGTAACACAAATGGAACAGGTGGTGTTTGGTTCAACCCGCAAGAACACACCGCTGGCTCAGCGCATAAAGAATCTGGAAATCCACGCCATGTGCCGGACCCAAAAGGGTACACTGAAGGCGCGGGTCGACAAATTGGAAGATGTAATCGGCTTGAATCATTCTGAATACTTGCCCCCGCTAGCCCCCCGGATGGATTCCGGCCTTGAGAAGCCCAAGGTGGCCCCGCAGTCGCAGACGGTCTCGTCAAAGAGCAGTGGTCGGTCTACTAACTCGAATTCTCGCCACCTTGACAGGGTGCCTCCTATCAGTGGCCGCCAGGCGGCATCATCGGTAGAAACGGCGAAACCCCGGCCAGTTCTTCCTCAAGATGTGCGGAGCGTCCTTGTTGATGCAATCAAGCTTCACCACAGTGGTAACCTCCCCGAGGCGGAAGCTAAATTCAGGGAAGTTTTAAAGCTCGACCCTTATAATGGCGATGCCTGCTTCAGCCTGGGAAGCCTGGCCGAGGGTCGCGGCGATCTCGCAGCAGCGTTGGGCTATTACAGCGCCGCGTCCATAGCTAATCCAAATGACAGAGAAGCAAAGGACGCCTTTTTACAAGTACAAGAGCGAATTGGACAGCAGCAGCAGGGACCATTCGTCAATCCATTGTCAGTCGCCTCCGGCGACGGTCACGTGCCAGTGTTGCAGGCTCGCGCGGCGGAATTCACGGACGCGGACTTGCCCCAACCCGGCGTGCTATACGCACAAAACCCGATACCTTCAGCCCCGATTATGCCTCCAAACTACCCGGCCGCCGCAATAACCCAGCCACCCATGCCCACCATGAATATCGGACAGAATTCGCCACCTCCTCGACATAGCGGAGGAACAGGCAAAGCTGTGGCGAAAGGACTGGCCAGAGTGGCGGTTGGCGCAGCGCTCAATTATTCCGGTCTACATTGCCCGTTATGTCATCTCTTGCGAGGGTTTTAGCATTGCGGAATTGTGTGTGCGACAACTAATATTCAGTCTCACGCTCGTCTTGGCGACGCTGCAAGCGGCTCATCCAGCGATAGGCAACGCCGCGCCGACACGGACAAAATCACATGGAAATGGTTTGGCAGTCCCGAAGGCTGATTGCTGCAGGCCTGATTTGTCCAACGGAAAATGCTGTTCGTCGAACAGTCAGGCAAAAGCCAGCACAACGGGAGTTTTGGAGAACGAAGAAGACAATCCTGTGCGTTTGAAGCGGATATCTACTGCGAGCCTAATCTTCATGGCACCACCAGCGGGCATTGCACAACGCTGGTTGCGTAATATGCGAAACCCGACATTTTGCCCTTTTGCAATGTGTCACGGAACTTGCTCGGCTATCATGGGACAATTTGTTATAGGCGGCAGTTGTTCTCCTACTGAAACGTCAGATTCTCCCGCACCGTGCAGCATTCGAAAAGTAGACTTCTTCGCCGAACCGGGCTCGGGATGCTGCAGTAGCGCCCCTGGCTCGAGATTCTCCGCCACCAAATTCGGTGACCGACCGGGCGACTGTTGTGGAGAACACCTCTGAACCAATCAGGGCTTTGCGGGTAGTCAAGGTATGGACGGTCCCTGTTTTTCAGCCCATAATTACTCAGACGGCAAGCTTGGCACTGTGAGGCATGAACATGAACTACATAAAGTCTTCCACCTTAATCAGGCTAACGGCGCCTGCGTTGTGTTTATGCCTGTCTGCGTGCGCCGTAGTGGAACCTGGTGAAGTTGCAGTCAAAGTATCGATGGGAAAAATGGACAGGAGCTTATTGGTTCCCGGCGTTCAGTTCTACGTGCCGGGAGTAGATCACATTGTTCACTATTCCATCAAGCAAGAAACCGTTGGCGGAAAGGCCGTTCCGTTGACTGCCGATCAGCAACCGATCACCGTGGAATACAAAGTTCTCTATAACATCGCTGAAGGTCAAGTTCTTACGCTATACGAAAAGTATTCCGGTGATCCTTACCTCAAGCTAGTTGAACCGCAAATACAAGAAGCGTTTCGGCAGGTGATTTCACAATATAAAGCCGATCAAGCGACCAAGCAGGTAAACATAATAAAGAATCAAGTGCTCTCAATGGTGAAAGAAAACGTCAAAGGGTTGGTGAATGTAGTTGACATCCCGATAACGCACGTAGATCTTCCTGAGATATTGCAACAAGCCATCGCACAGAAACAGGTTATGGAACAACAGTCGTTGCAGAAACAATATGAGCTCGACAAGGCAAGGAAAGAAGCTGAGATCACCATAGCCAATGCAGAAGCACTGGCTCGTTCAATTCAGCTTCAAAGCGACGCTTTGCAAAAATCACCGGCACTAATCGAATACGAAAAGGTAAAAAAGTGGGACGGTAAGCTACCTGCAACAGTTATCAGTGGTGGGAATAACGGTACATTGTTTCAGCTAAAATAGTTAATCAGCGGAAGCTCCTTCTTTGATTCTGCTGCAAGCCGAGTGGGGCACAAAGTTGTCACCATCGCTTCAAGCGTGCTCCCTTTTCCCCCGGCACCGATAATGACGAATAATTCTGAACAGAATAGACACCCTTTCAGATGGCAACTAATTATCCTTGCTTCACTTTTGTGTACTTTATTTGGCAGTAGTACTGCATACGGTGCGACACCGCGTTCACAAGCTGCCACGGCTCTCAGGCAGACGAAGAAAGATACCGACAAACTTGTAAAAGATCTGACCACGCTCTTGCAAATGACAGGGCGGTGGGCGCCGTCGCCAAAGGGTGATGACATGCAGCTATGCCAGTCTTTGCAGAGCTTCCAACAGCAGGTTGAACGTCTTGAGAAGGACAACTCCGCACAACGCGGTTACGCAGTGGTACAGTCTCAGCTACAGCAACTACAATTCATGACGATGAATCTGGAACAGCAGTTAAACAAAACGGCTGGCAGTCCCCAGTTGCTCAGCACCTGGAACTCGGTCAAAATGGACCTGAATAACGCAGCGCAATACATAATGCCATACGTTTATGGTCGAAGCAATTTATACGACTTCGATCCTGCCGCACCGACACCAGGCTCATTTGTTCCATCAAATAATACATTTCCCAATAATACATTTCCCAACAGGTCGCCATTCACACCGGACAATAGCGGTTTCGTGCCCGGAGCTTCCCCGTATGCCCCTTCCGTGCCCGGTTACTATCCATCCCAACAATACAACACAAATATTTCTCCATCCCCAAACAGTCGCAATGTGCAATCGGCAGTTCGAGCTTCCGAAACGATACTGGAAAGGCTAATACCGCAAGTTTCGGCATTCTTGCAGGCCAGCGGTAAATGGCCGCCACAGCAAGCCACTTCAGAGATGCAATTGTGTCAGGAACTTCAATATTTTCAGCAACAGTTGCGAAGGTTTGGCGACGAGGCTGCATCTCAAACACCATATCCGGTGCTTCAAACGCAAGTGCAGCAACTGAGCGTAAGTTTTGGAAATCTTGATCGCCTGTTCTTTCAAACTGGTGCCTCAGGCGAGATCAACGCACGATGGAACGAATTGAGGCAACAATTGAACGGCGTGTACCAGACTTTTTATTCCGGTGGAGGCCAGCAGTTCTGGAGCCGTTGATCGATATCGCGGCTAATGGGAACGGATGAGTGTTGAATCGTCCCGTGGTTGCCCCCGGCGTCGGTGTTCTGGTCGCATACTATTTTATGCATATCACGCATAAAATCTTACAATTCGGCTTGGCGAAACTCCCTAATTCAGGGCGTTTCGGGATTCGGTTGCTAAGGGAAGATATGCATATCGCGCATATTTTCATAGGACGCAGAGATGTGGCCAGGAA
>JAKFUT010000327.1 GCA_021732565.1 Candidatus Obscuribacterales bacterium | reverse complement strand
ATAACGTCAGCTTGAGAATAAAAAGAGATGGTACATATACACGCGTGGAGAGAGGCTGTGAGGGGGGAGTGGAAGAACGCGGCGCGATTAAAATGAGCGAAAGCGGACGACTGATCCTGAAACAGAAGACAAAGACCAAATTCCATTTCCTGAATAAGGAAGTGCAAGTCGAAGCCACCGGAGAATCTCTGATGTGCCCGGTTAGCTGGGGCGAGCGGATGTATCTGATCTCCGCCAATATTGAGCTGGCAAGATTCGCCAAAGCGGCCGCAGAAAAGATCAACACGAGCGATTTCAACGATTACATCAGTTTTTGCGATGAGGTCAATGCAGGCGAAGAGCCGCGAATGAGTACCATGACCACTAGCCGCGCACTTCTTCGAGTCGGCGATGAGAAAGGAAAAGTTAGGGGACAACCGGAGTTGCCATCAAAATGGTTGCCGTATTTGCTCAAGAAACCAATTCGAGGGCATTTACTCAAGCTATTCGATTGTCCAACCAAGACGAACTATATGCGCGGAAAGGGGCTGATCGACCTAGGTTCGGCAGATGGTGTAATGTTCGGAACAACACTTTTTCTTTGCAAGAAAGGTACACAGCCCGAATTTCCCGCTTCAATCAGCGTACTAAATGTGGAAGAACATTCAAGTTTGATTGAATGGACAGTTTATGACGGGTTTGACCAGACACTCCCGTTTGTCGGGCAAACGGTCGTCAGCAAAAGACCGGAATTTTGAAGCAAATGACCAAAGCCAAAGAAGTAGCAAGGTCTAGATGACAACTATGGACCCTGCACGGTACGGTGACACGCCTGACTGGAGGTTACCCGCAAGTTACGCTAGTAACTTTACTGTAGCCGCAAGTTACTGAGCACGGCGAACTAAACCCGGACTAGCAGGAGATCAGAACATGCCATATGATGAAATCAGCGGTGAACCTGGTACCGATGAGAGAAGTCCTCAATCTGCAATGCACGCAGTGTATGAAGAGGTGTGCGGAGCGTGGGCGAATGAGATAAGAAAATCAGCGTTTCCGGGGAATACCTTGAAATCGGTCTTACAAGCAAGTGAGCGAGCTACAGATTCGGCACTCAGAGAAATAGCTACCAACAAATACTTACCAGTTTTGAGCTTCGACCAACTCTCACCGCCGGAACATTATGCAGACCGTTCCCGAGAATCACCAAGTCCTGCACTTTCAACGGACGGCTCAGGGCAGAGAAACGTCTTGATCGAAACGTCGAAACCTCCGGTCTGCAGCCCGAGCAGCAAGCCATAGTCAAAGTGATAGAACATGCGATTCTAGAGGGGAACTCTGACGACATTGCCAGAGGGTTGCAAGCACTTTATCGCCTGCGTCAACAAGGTAATGAAAAATCAGCAATGGAGATAGAGGCAAGAATCGCAAAGGACTTCAACCGAATCAATATTGATGTGCACTTTAGCGCTGAAGGATCCGTGGATATGAACAGGGGCGTTCCTTGGGGAATCATTGTAGACAAGGATGGCGCCTGCTACACATATTTCCATAGCGGTAAAACTGACATACCGATCATAGATGAAGATCGACCTGTCGTTGCCAACAAAGTCTCGACTGGTTTGTCGACTTCGCAAAACAAACAATCGTCCACAACGCCGGCAGTGAACTGGCGCTCCGTTTGTTAGCCGGCTTACACAGGGTCGTCCTTGAAGATCACAAAGAGATGGCACTGCTCGAGGCAGTGTTCCAAACGTGCGGCACCAGCGCGCCAAAACTAGACAAAATGTTGCAAGACCAGGCGATCGTTGTGGCGACCCGCCCGGGTCATAGCATCACAAAGCATGAGGCCTTGTTTTACGCAAGCATGGTTCTACGTAGGTCCATTGTAATGCTGCGAACAAAGAACTCTTATGAGGAAACCGTCGACGCACTAGCCACCGCCTGCAAAACCATAGCGCAACTCCTCACGAAACAAGAGCAATCGCAATCCATTTTATTCATTCAACTGAAATCCGTATATGCGTCTGCACTTGTCGCTACTGGTCGATGGGAACGAGCCAGTGAGCAACTAAACAGCCTGTCGCCCGATCCGCAGTTGTCTAACATTGACGATATATTGCCAATCTTAGAGGCACGCTCTAATGTCATCCGGTATCTCAAAAACGCACATCTGTCGGAAAATGCTCATGAACAATATAGTCTCATATACCGGTTGTTAGATTCGATGAACAACATCAAAGACAGGAAGAAACACTACCGCGTGTGGCAGTACTCAGAGCGAGTCTGGTTTCCTTCTGCAGTTAAACCAAAACCGTTTGTATCTCACAAATAAGCATCGGCGATTCTGTAGCCCAAGCCCTTTACAGAATCTATAATGGAAGGTGCGCCTGGTTGATCTATCTTCTTACGAATACGATTGATGCACATGCGCAATGCCTCTCCCGTGACTTCCGTGTCGGACTTCCATATATGTGAAATCAGCCGGTCGCTGGAGATGTAGGTTCCCGTATTCCGCAGAAGGAACTCCATAACGGATAATTCGCGTGGCACGAGATTAATCACTCGGCCGTCAACGCTAATTACTGATCGTCCGCAGTCCAGTGATATTTTGCCAATCCCCAGAGAGCTGTCTACAAACGTTGTGGAACGACGGAGCAGGGCGCGAACTCGTGCGGCAAGTTCGCGGACGCTGAACGGCTTAGCCAAGTAATCATCGGCACCGGAATCAAGACCTTGCTCCTTATCGGATATTGCAGACTTTTGCGTCAACATCAGGATTGGAGCTTTGCCCCCATACCGTCTGTATTGAGAGCAAATCTCCGGACCTGCCAATCCTGGCAACTGCCAGTCGAGCAATGCAAGATCGAAGCCTGAAAATTTGAGCAAATCGAGCCCCTCCGAGCCGTTGTGAACAACCTCCACCCGATGCCCGTCTGACTCAAGCAATTCCAGCAGCGTAGCAGCCAGCGCAAGATCATCCTCGACTACTAGTATTTTTGTATCCGCCGACTCAATCAAGTAAACCTTACTCATTTGAAGCACCGCTTTGTTTGCCGGAGAAATAGTTGGTATAGCAAATCAGTTCTACAGGAAAGACTGCAATGGCAGATGTTCCCGCCCTCATATTAATTGTCTTTAATCCAATTACATTGAACTTTTTGCCCCTCTCCAACGTTATTAAGGTACCGGACCGAAAGGAGAAACTGACAATGAAAAGCAAATCCATAATCACACTAGCCGCTATCGCCACGATAATTGGTGGACTAGCCCTTACCCCGTCAGCCGAGGCTCACGATCGCTCATTCGACGCCAGCAACCGAGCTGTTCGGCAACAAATGCGTGAAGCACACAGATTCGCTCAACAGCAATACCGTCAGCAGATTGCACAACAGAACTGCCAGAGATCGTCGATCTATTCCAGTTATCACCCGTACTATCCAGCACCTTATGGCGCCCCGCAATCGGGTTTCATCCGAAACTTGCTTGGCGGCTTGTTCTAGGCTCACGTTCTTTTAATCATTCCGTTCAATATCAAGGAAAATCAAATGAAAAACATCATTCTCGCAACAATCGTATTCGCCGGCGCCACTTCCGCCCTTATCCCGGCATTTGCGTCAAGCACACCTGATGCCACCATAGCGTCGGCAACCTCCAAGTTTGTGGCAGTAGCTCCCGAAAGGTCCCCCGAACAAAGAAGCCGCTTTAATCTATCCGATGAGCAACTGGAAAAATTACATGCAGCAAAAATGCAGTTCAATGAGTCGAATGCCCCCAAAATTGCACAGCTAAAGGTTCTTCAAGAGCAACTAAAAGATACTTTGAGTAAGCCTGTTGTCGACAAAGGGACAGCACTCTCCATTCAATCGAAAATCAATGGAGTAAAGGATGACCTGGCAACTGCGCGAGTAAGCATGATGGCTGACACCAGTACGATTTTCACAGCAGAGCAACGTGAGCAGTTCAGACACCGATTTTTGACCGGCGGTTCCTTCCATGGTCGCAACCACGGTAGGCATGGTGGACACGGCGGACGTCAATCTTTTGGTTCACGCGCCGCCACGTAGAATTTCAGGCTTGAGTAACTCGACAAAATCGGGAGTTGGAAGTCCCTCAGCCAGGATTATGGCATACGGTGCAGGAACCCCGGGCCAGCTCCACCACGACAGTAAAAAGCGACAGGGAACTCTAGTTCCCTGTCGCTTGCGTTGAGATCTTCTGCTGCCGACGTCAGTTGGCAAGGTCGGCCTTAATTGGTTGGACAACAGCTGCCGCCGGTCTCTGCTTTCACATCTTATCTCCGGCACTCCTTTTTTGAGCCCTTCTTGATCCTGAGCCTTGCAGATCGTGTTGAGAAGTAACGTACAGGTTACGCTGCAGAGTTTACTGTAGCTCCAGTTACTACTGAGCGCCAACGAAAAAATTCACCGTGGGGGAACAGCACATGTCACATGACGAGCCAGAATATCAAATCGC
>JAKFUT010000334.1 GCA_021732565.1 Candidatus Obscuribacterales bacterium | reverse complement strand
CCCGGCGGAAAGACAACAAACAGCCAATCAACTAAGACAAGAACTGGAAACAGCATTCTCAGGCAAATTTCTTGATCCTTCCCCCGCTAAGATATCGACTGCAAAGATAGTCACTGTGACCATCGGATTGGTACTGCTAACCGGAATTGTGGTCTCGCTGAAGCTTCCAGTCCAACAGGACGAACAGGCTAATATTCCAGGCGAACCAAAGCACTCATTCTCAAATGAGGGCACCGCCGCTTTGATGTCTTCTCAAAAAGTACTTTATGGAAAGGCGCAGCAACTCAAGCGAGAAGCACAGCCAATGTGGAAGGAACTAACACGACAAGCTATTGACCAATGCAAACAAGTAATTCAATTGGAGAGGAAGAAGAAAATCCCCAATCATCAATTGTTGTTTGAGGCCTTTTCGAACTTAGCGACAATGGAAGATAACGTTGGAATGCATGACCAGGCAATCGATTCAGTAAATGAGGGCAAGAGCCTATACCCTCGCCCTGGTAGTCCGGGTTATCTAAATCGGTTGAAGGCCTCCGTTCTGATTGCCAATTTTGAGCTATCGGCCAGGCACAATCAAGCCGCCATCAAAGAGCTACAGAACGGAATTCGTGAATATGAAAAGTCTGCCACACCGATGGACGAACTCTCTGCTAGTTATTCGCTGCTGGGCGAGTGCTACGAAAACGAGGGAAACTACCAGCAGGCGCGCTATTATTATCGCCGAGCGTTGGAGATACTCACCACCTGTGGTGCACGGGCCGTCTCGCCGGATTCCACAAGAATCGCTGCACTAACCATGCACGCGGAGGCTCTATGTGGCAATAACAAGGAAGTAGACAGGATCCTTGCAATGGAAGAAGCCGATATGAATGTGTGTGATAAAGAAATATTCGCATCCTGCAGCTATGCTTCACTAGCAGGCGGTTGCTCGGCAACAGGCCGATGGAAGCCCGCCATCCGCCATTACAAGAATGCCCTTCGCACACTCAAACAATCGTTCGCCAGCCCGGCGGATGCACGGGATCACAGGAAAGGATGGGAAGCCTGCATAAAGCAGATGGAGGGCAACATTTCCGCGCAAGAAGCTATCAAGAACGTAAAGAACCAACCAAGCGGGAGTAACTAATCTTAATCTTACGAAAAGCTGGAACCGTTTGTCAGCAAATCGAGGCGAGTCAGGGGCAATGCCACCATCGTGTTCCCGTCTCTGCCAGTGACTGTATGAGCTGCGAACAACACATTCAAAACGGCCTCTTCTGTTGCCTCAATAACGGCATCAAACAAAGACGTAATGAAGTTGTTATGCAGTTCGGGTAAGGTCTGAATCAAGTCTGCGGATTTGCGTTTCACAATGCGACCGGTGGAGAACCCGAGAACAAAGTCTCCGCTGGAATCGCCGGCACACGAGCCAGTGCGTGCCAACCCCATGGCGGCTCGTTTGCAAAGACGCATCAGCTGAAGCTGATTGAGCGGGGCGTCCGTAGCAAGCACAATCACAATCGATCCCTCGCCTGTGAGCACCGCGTCTTGCTGCTGCAAGATGTGACCGTAACGCACGCCGTTGATAAGAAGTTGTTCTGCGCGTCCATGATTGGCATTGACCAGACAACCAACGGTAAAAGTTTGTTCGCCTGTTGACACTACCCGTGATGACGTGCCGATGCCGCCCTTGTAGCCGTAGCAAGACATGCCGCGTCCGGCTCCCACAGCTCCTTCTTCCACTTCATTTCCAGCGGCATTGTTGATCGCCGACAGCACGTGTTCATCTTTAACGTGAAACCCGTTAATGTCGTTCAGGAAACTATCGTCGCATTCACCAACGACAGGCAAATAGGCTTCTTTTTCGCCTATTTCCGAATGTCGATCGGCCATCCAACGAATTAACGCAGAGCCCACATCGCCCACAGAGTGCGAGTTAGTCAGCGCGATTGGTCCCTCGAGGGCGCCGCTTTCATTGATCCAATCAATACCTGTAACTACGCCGCATCCGTTGAGAACAAAGCACGCAGCCGACGGCTTGTCATTCCACAAATCTCCGCTATGAGGCAGTATCAGGGTCACTCCGGTGCGGGCCGGGCCTTTACCTCGAACAAGCGGGCCATCACCGAAGTCTACAGTGCAATGACCTACTTGCACTCCATCAACGTCAGTAATGGCATTATTCCTTCCCGGCTTGAGCCGTCCGATGCTGATGCCGAACTGCCGCAACCGCCCGCGAGATTGCATCACGGTCTTCCTTTGGGCCGCGGGAACCATGTAGAAAGACGATCAACTAGAGTACTCTTCTTAAGCTCAGCGCTTGCACGACGCGATTCAGAACCCGAGTCTTGAGACTTGGACGGTGACATGCGCTGAGCAACGAACTGCAGAAATTCGTAGTGACGGCGATGATCGCGACTGATCAAGGCATCGATAATGTCTTCCGGATTGCAAATGTTGCGCTCTATCAGTATTCGGCCGAGCGGCTTCTCTTCCCGCATGTGCTCCAGCAGTGGCTGCGAGAGCCGTTCTTCGCTTATGATTCCCTGACGAACCAGCACTTCGCCCAGCCGGTCACCAGGGGGTTTGTCTCGATTTCGCCATTGCTGCTGAATATCAAGCGCGAGCATGACATCATCGGCGGTGCAGGCACCTAATGCCACCAGTATGGCCCCGAACGGTTGCCTACCCATAGACTGCAGTTTCACCGCTTCTTCTATTTTTGCCGGTGGTACTTTCCCGCAATGTATCAAGATCGATCCGAGTTTCTCGACACCTGATCGGTGAGTTTCTCTAACTTCTTTTTGAAACTGCAATACGTTTTCAATGTCTTTTCCTGAACATAACCCCATCGATACCAGCAGCTCGCCCAAAACCTGCCGCCCGCGCTGCTGTATGCGCAAAGCCTCTTCAAGGTGAATCTTAGTGATAGTGTCAGTTTTTAGCAGGTAATTACCAAGGCTAATATCGTCAATTTCCGGTTGAAATCCGCTTACCCGGCCGAAACCGTCAATGTCTCTATTTGAACAGGCGCCCATCGAAACCAGGATACGACCGATGGACTGTCGTGCAATATGTTGATGACGAAGTGCTTCATCAAGATCTTCAGCAGAAATGACACCTTGCCCGACCAGCAATTTGCCGATTAAAGCAACTTCGGATCCAAGTGGACTTTTTATTTCTGATTGAATTGTCAAACAACGATCGATGTCTTCCTGTTTGCAGGCACCCATGGAAGTCAAAATCTGCCCGAGGGCCTGGCAGCCATCACGTTTGACTTTCAGCCCGTACTCAAGCTGGGTGCGATTAATCATTCCCATCGCATGAAGAATCTCGCCAACCAGTTCCCATTCTCGCCGCTCAATCAACACGCGCAATGACGGTGGATCGAGCCGCGAAGGAGGTCGAGTGTCGAGACAATAGGAGAGAAGTGTCTCCCACTGGCAAATGCCGCTGTATATTAAAGACGAACCAATCGTCCGATAACGTCCCCGCATTTCCCACACGCGCGGCAGACCGGAGCGAGAAACAACCCCGGACTCAAGCGACCTCAATAGTATGTATCGTTCAGTTGGTCCCAATTGCCCGGCAGCCGGCATATTAGTAAAGGGATCTTCTTTCAGAAGAGAGGCTGGCACCATTCGCGGTTCCACCTCTCGTGGCACCACTATCGGCACGGAGATGAACTTTGCCTCGTCGCCATACTGTTTCCTGACGCTCAGCGACTCCAGTGGAACCGACGGAAATCGATCGTCAAGAGGAAACGTGACCCTCGGGCTTATGGGAGAAAGAGACCCGTCCGGAAGTTCAATGAAATATCCCGAAGGATTCACCAGGTATCGATCGCGCGTGGTTGTCTTAAAGGACAGCCACGAGTCGTTCAACCGACACCAGATTCTCAGCAAGCACAGTGGTAAAAGGTCACTCATCGGGACAAATTATAATCGCTCCAACGGTGGTTATTGTGTCCATGTTTTTTCGCATAGCTTGCCTAAGACTTACCCGCCCGCCACTACTTTTCCCCACCAATCCTTCCGATAAAGCACCGATCGAAAGGGGGTTACTTCGTTGTGCAAATTTATTCTTCCCAGCCTGGAAACGCAGTTAGACGGCACTCCGGTCTTCGCCCGTTACTCGCAAAAGCCTGCCACACCTTTCTTCCAGGGTCGCATACAACGGCACTGCCAAAGTGTATTGGAAAGACAGTCGGGCTGCGCTGTTTGAACGCTCGCTAGACCTGACTGCGGGAGGGGCAAGAAGTCATCGCCAGACTCGCTCCACGTGGAGATCCTCGAATATAAACGAGATAGGTGTGCGCGGCGGAACTCGCTGAGAGCTAGTGTTTCAGTAGCATTCTAACGGCTTGCACCTTCAGTTCCGGATCGTCGCCGGGGTCTGCAAGAATCTTGCGCACCAGTTCGATTCGATCGGCGGGTATGGCGGGAAAATCTTTGTCTTCCGGAATCAGTCCGACGGCTCTGGCAAACTTGCACGTTTGCTTGTCATTC
>JAKFUT010000365.1 GCA_021732565.1 Candidatus Obscuribacterales bacterium | reverse complement strand
CAAATTGTAAGCCCGGGGTTCGAATTGAGCTTTCGCAATTCCAGCAGCAAGTCGCGAAGGACTTCATGGAGTATATCCGCACGTATCACCACGGTATAAGCCGAAAGCATGTTCAACTTTACTTTGTAAGATTCTGGTACTACCAATCGCGCGAGCATCTGTCCGAACTCTGGCTGTCAGACGCTTGTCTCAGGTTCGTCAAATATCTTGAAAAAAATGTGGGAAACTACAGGTCTCCCTTGCGGATCAAAATTCCACCTCTCTTTACGTAGTAATTATTTCCCGCATCCCTCCATTCGAATTGCAAATCGAATAACTATGCCCCTTCACCTTTCGGTGTTGGGGCGATTGTGCTGGACAATTACCAGCCCGACAGTAAGATCACATCAAGCGACCCTCCGCAGGTAACATCCGCTGGAACATAACCGATATCGGTAAACTTATCCGATATCGGATAAAGAAGAGCACTGAGGGAAACACTGCAGAAAACTACCATGCTCTCAATTACCAGAACTGTCGAACTGAACGCGAAAATTTAGCCGTATTAGATACTACACGGCAGGCTCTATGAATCGTTTTCAAATGAGAGACCGCAGCATCTCGCTTTGATGCGGGGCTATTCTGACGGAACTTTTTGCTTCGGCGAAAACATCCGTTCTCAACGACCAGTCGCTGTGATCGCCAAGGCGTTCGAGCCACCAAACCTCGCACTTCTCGTAGTTAAACCGTCTGCTGACCTATTCGCTATCGAGTTTGTACCCTCGACCGTGAACCGTGACGAACAAACTTTTCTCGCCTGCGGGGCATAATTTCTTTCGCAGCCTTCTAATGCAGGTATAAACTGCTTCACTGGTGACCTCTGAATCCGAATGCCAACAATGTCTGAGGAGCTGTTCCGTGCTATGCACGGTTCCGGGCGTTCTCATGAAATACTCCAGCACGGCAAGCTCGTGCGGTTGCAAGTCAATCTCAGTCCCGGCACGAGTTACGCTTTTGCTTTCCAGATCCATTTGAAGATCCGAAACTACAAGTCTCTTGCCCGTTATAATGGCTGGTCTGCGCAATAGAGCGCGCACTCGAACGGCCAGTTCGCGCCGATGAAATGGTTTGGTCAAATAATCATCCGCCCCCGACTCAAATCCCTCTTCTTTATGGTCGATAGACGAACGCCCCGTAAGAATTAGTATTGGAGTATGCAAGCCGCGCGCTCGTAGTTTCTTGCAGAACTCAACGCCACTGCCGTCGGGAAGTTCCCAGTCCACCACGAGAAGATCATAACTAAAAGCATCTACGTAAGAGCAGCCTTGTTCAACCGACGAAGCTATATCAACGGTATGATGATCTGCTTCCAGCATTCGCTTCACAGAATCCCGCACCATTTCATCGTCATCGATTATCAGAATCTTTTGCACGACACAACTCCCAACACCCCTGCGGTTTCTTTCAGTCTAACTCGCCCCGCACAGTATGCATCTCGGCGTCTGACGTGGCCGTGCTGAGTAAAACAGAGTCGTTTCCTTTATACCACTCAGGTCTCGAATTCTCGCCGCCTTTGCAATCGAACTTCATCCCACGGGTAGCTGCCTCGCCCAGCGCCGGGAGTGCTAGTAATGCCGCCACCTTCTGTATGGCTAATGGCGGTTTATAGTTGTGGCTCTCTTCCGATCTTCTCTTCATCAAAAACTCTGCAGTTCAATTTCTGCATCGAATATTTATCTGTTAATCACACTAGAGGGGAATTCGAAACCAGAACGTAGTGCCCTTTACTCCTGGTTGAACGCCGATCTGACCGCCGTGCGATTCGACGATCGCTTTGCAGATGGACAAACCAAGCCCGCTACCCCCTTTGCTTATGTTGTCGTGCGTTAGTTGCTCAAACCTCTTGAACATAACGTCTTCATAACCATCAGGAAGACCCGGTCCTTCATCCGATACCCGAACTTCGGCATATTCATCAACTTCTCTGCACCAAATCCGCACAGTACCACCTGCAGGAGAATACTTGATAGCGTTGGACAACAGATTGATTATGACCCGAATCAGGCGTTCCCCGTCGGCAAATACTTCGCAGTCGTCAAGATCTGCAGACAGGCACACGCTCTTTCTCTCGGCCAAAGGGTTCATTGACTCAATCGCCTGCGCCACGATGGTCTGGACCACTGCAGCCTCTTTGTTTAAAGGCAATTTGCCGTCACGAACTCTTTCCAGGTCCAGCAGATCATTTAGCATTTGCAATAGACGATCAACTTCCTTCTCTGTCTTCGTTAGAAGCGCGGAACCTTCAGATGTCAATTTGGCAAACGCTTCCTCGTGAAGAGATTCGACCGTGATTTGTATGGCTGCTAGCGGACTGCGCAGATCATGGCTCAACATGGCGACATACTCGCCTTTGAGTTGTTCAATTTCTCGTCGGGCAGTCACATCTGCAATGGCTAGCAGAAATTTTTCTTCTCCCGCTATACCAATCGGAAAGGAAATCAACGACAGCTCTGCCGGCACCAATGCACCGACATGATTTCTTGCCTGGCAGTCAAAAGGATGACGGCTAGTACGTTCCATCATTGTATTCAGGTCTGCCGGAGAATTAAGTGCTTCATCGACCAATATCCGAACACTTTTGCCATGGAGTTCAGATTCGTCGAATCCGAGAACCTTCTTGAACCAGTAATTAGCCGCCTCGATGATTCCATTGCGGTTGAGAATGAGCAGACCGACTGGAATGTGTTCAAGCATGCGACGCAGTCGCTCTTCATTTTGACGAAGCATCTCCTCTGCTTCTTTTCGCTCTGTGATGTCGTGAACCACGCAGAAGTATGCGCTTTGAGATGCGGACCAGTGTGCAGACCACAACATAGTGCGAACTCCATCGGCCAGGGGCATCACATTCTCGAAACTGCCAGACCGTTGACTGTCTTTAATCCGAATTAGTTCTTTCAGAAAGTTGTCTAAATGCTGGCTAAGAAGCAGAATCGAAATCGAGTTACCAACAAGAGTCTCGGGAACTCTGTTCCAAACCTTCTCGGCAGCAGGGCTTACGGCCAGAAATATCAGTTCACTATTGAGTGAACAAATCACATCCACGGCATTATCGATTACTGCTCGTTCGCGCGTTGCTGATTCCTCTAAAGCCCGGGCCATTTCGTGAAAAGTTGAATCAAGAACGGCAATCTCGTCGCTTCCGTTCAGGGCTTCAGGCAATGATTCTTGCCTTGCCAGCCGGCGAGTGTTCTCCACAATTATTTCCAATCTGCGAGTAATGTGCTTTGAAAAAAGATTACTGGAGAAAAGGCACACCAGTGCACTGACCAGAAAGCCGACTCCAACAAAGCCTTTTATGGCACCGCTCCAAAATTTTGAACTATTTGCGCGACTCGAGGTTGATTCCTGCAATCTTGAAAATTCTGATAGACGGTGCACGAACTCTTTAAGAGACGCTTCCAATTCGCTGCGAAGCCCATCTATGCGAAGGAAGGTGCCAGTGTCTCCTTCGTCAGCCGCTTCCCTCAGTGTTGCCAGCAATTCGAAGGACTTTTCCTCCACTCGGCTGAGTTCTTTCAGTGCATCCTCGCTGGCCTTATTTCCGTGTATCAGTTCCCTCAGGCGATCACTCAGCTGCGACTCCTCCGCACGAAGTTGGTCAAATCTGACACCGAATGCTCTGCTTCGTGTGAACATGTAAGTGGAAATTGTTGATACCGCTTCGAAGAAACAACGCGAGATATTGATCGTGATTGCATGCACTTCTTTTGCCCTGGCCTCCCTGCTGATTTCTTGCTCTGCCTGTGCCAATAAATAGATCAGCATTCCAAGAAAAATGAGGCTGAAAAGCCAGGGCATTACAGCCAGGACAATTCCTTTTTTTGCAATCTTCCAATCTGAGGTTCGCATCGACCACCGCGGAAACAACTACTGGACCAGCGCCAGCGCAAGGCAACTTTCAGTCTAAAGTGTAAACTGTTTGCGCTAAAGTTCCCTGAACCTGGCCTCTAAATGTTTACGGGGGGGCGCTCACGGGTAAGAACTAGGCGCTGAGCTTGATGGTGCCCTGATGAAATTTCATAAATCATTGGAGATTTTTCTATCGCTCGGGTTAACAGTGGCCACAGCGACGATGGTGGCAGCATCTGAACTTCACTCATGGGGCGCTTCGATGTTGAGAGGGCAGCTTGCGTTCAAACACGGAGAATATTCGGCAGCTCATCAGCATTTTAGCAAAGCCATGGTGTTGTGTCGGAACAAGACTTGTCTACAGCGAATCTGCAGACGGTATCTGGCCAAGAGTCTTTGTCAAAGCCATCGGTGGGCGGAAGCCGCAAAACTGTATGGAAAGGATTTGTCAGACTCCTACGCGGTAGCAGGCGATATGGTGGAAAGCCTGGCGGGTTTGGCAAATGTAGACGTCGAGCTTGGCAAGTTCGACGAAGCGGAAAGACTTCTGTATGAGGCTCGAAGCATAAGCCGCGGGCCGCTTTGCGTGGAAGCTTACGTGCCAACAGCAGCCGACATCGATATCTCTTTGATCAGACTTTACCGGAAACAAAATTGTTGGACCAAGGTGGAGTCTGTTGTAGCCGATTTGAGACAAGATCTCTTTCGATTGCCATTCAAGCTAGCAGTATACGCTACCCTTCAATCGGTGAATGCGCTTCACCAAATCACTGGATTGAAACCTGAAATGGCAAAGCGACTGCAAAATGAATGCATTAGTTTGTGCGAAGAAGTGCAGAAGCATTTTCTCTCCGTGAAGGAACCTTTCTATCAGGCTTCTCTTCTAAAGTGTCTATCCGAGGAACTCATCGACGGTCAGCCTGTCCGTTCGCTGGAATTGATCGATCGAGCGCTAGCACTAACAGGACCGACAATGGATTCTGGAG
>JAKFUT010000173.1 GCA_021732565.1 Candidatus Obscuribacterales bacterium | reverse complement strand
AAGGGGATAATCGCAAGTGCTATGCCACTACGGGCACCATCGGATAAAGTCCTCAATCCGTAAGTAGTCGATATGCTCCGTAAGCTAAACCCGCTATAGGCGATACAGCTCCAACAACAAGTGTTCTTGTAAGCGCATCGCCAGCTTTCCCGCTGGCGGAATAATCCGATTGGCTTGCAGGAGTTGCTGTCCAGGCGCCACCAGTGAATTCGGCAACTTTGGTGTAGGACGCAGACCTGGAATGAGTCCAAGTCTCGCCGTCCGATCCCAGCGTTGCACTACTACCGCCTGGAATCTTAAGAACCCCCAGTCCCGGAGGTATCTCGACCGGATGCCATTTGCCGTCGGCTCCCAGCACGGGTTGATAGCGAGGGTCCATTACGACAGCGTCAACGTCAATATCCCCTCTGGCAGCGGTATGCGGCTGGAGCACGTAAACTTGCTCCTTCCCGTTCGCGTCTTTTGCTAAGTAAGCAATTGCTTTGTCTGAATCGTTCTTCAGACCACCGCCATATGCTACTAATTCTCCTACGTGAGAGAATTTCATTCCTCTCTCAGCCCAAACAACTTTACTTAACTGAGCGGGTTGCTCGTCTCCTCGGTCGAGATAGACCCGCCTCCCGTCCTCCAATACTTGAACTCGACCCAATTTCGGGTCCTGATCGATGTGCGGTTGGGCGCAAAGGTCGCGTTTGTCGATTCCGTCGCCGATGCTCACTACGTCGACAGCTCCCTCCTTTGATGTGTGTTTGAAAAATCCGCCGGTTCCTCGTTCGATTTTATCGACTAATGAACTGAATTCCTCCGATGTAAGTTTCTTTCGCGCTTCTATAAGCACATCGCTAAGTCCCTTGTAGTCACCGCTAAAGGGACCGCCGTTGAAGAACTGGCCTCCGATGCGGTCATTCCACCGCTGTGACTTCTCTGTCTCCCAACTTTCCCTGAAGACGGCAGTATCACGAAATTTCATCTCATCAACTTTGCCGTCTTTTTCTGTGTGGCTGAACGCACCACCGGTGCCCTCTTCAATCTTTTTGCACAAGGCTTTGAACTCATCGGGCGAAAGTGCTTTGCGCGCTTCGGCCAGGGTGTCCTTTAATCCTTCAAAATTACCGTTCCAGTGACGGCCTTCAGGACCGGCGTTGAAGAACTGGCCGCCGATGCAATCGTTCCACCTCTGCGATTTCGCTGTCTCCCAACTTTCCCTGAAAACGGCAGTATCACGGAGTTTCATCTCATCAACTTTGCCGTCTTTTTCTGTGTGGCTGAACGCACCACCGGTCCCCTCTTCAATCTTTTTGCACAAGGCTTTGAACTCATCAGGCGAAAGTGCTTTGCGCGCTTCAGCCAGGGTGTCCTTTAGTCCTTCAAAATTACCATTCCAGTGACGGCCTTCAGGACCGGCGTTGAAGAACTGGCCGCCGATGCGGTCGTTCCAATGTTGCGATTTGTCTTCAGACCTGGGTTTGGTCTCTGGCTTCAGCGCTTCAACCGGGGCATCCTCAATCCCGCAAAGGATATCACTTGCAGACGCAAAGCCCAGATCTTCAGGAGCTTTTCCACCACACGTGGATCTCGACTGCAAAAGTTTTTGATCGTTCGGGGTTATTTGGGACAACGAGCATGAGGAGTCTGCTTTCTCGTTATTATCGTCCAACAAATCCGCTTGCCTGTTCTGCTCTAGCATGCTCGCGCCTCGCATGGGAATCTAGATTCAAGAGTAAGAATCGTTTGTTGCTATGTTGTTGCGGCCGTATCAAAAACATCAAGAAGGAAGAAGCGGGCGCGCAGACTAGCCATGGAAATAGAAGCACGCTATGCGCTATGCTTCCTGGCGAACCATCGACGCTCCCGCCATCGGTTCCTGGTTATCTGAGGCACAGACCTTGCACATGATGTACGGTTGCGTCAGTAGCCCCGCTGGCAAGTGTGAGGGTGAAACCCACACAACCGTTGTAAACGCTTTGAGACCATCAGTTAATGCAATTGATATCTGCTGTGATTGACCGAAATCCTCCTTCTGCACCTCGAAACTTGTTGCTGTCTCGGCCAGCCGATGAGCAACGGTTTTCAATTGCTCATCGTTTGCATTTCTCTCAAGGGCAAAGACTATTTTGCAGGGTCCACCGATCTTATTCGATCCATCACGTAGCCCCTTATCTGCATAAACGATCCAGCCCTTTACCAGCTGCATGCGCTGCTCTAATTCTCGTCGGCGCCGGGTTTTAGCGGGAGTGTTGTCGTAATACCAAATGCCGACCGGTACAATTACTAGCAAAGCTACGATAATGATAATTGTCTCTGTCATAATCCTGCTCTAAATCTAAATGCCTTTGAGGTATACCGATATATACCCGGCGAAAACAGTTCATTACCGAGGTTGCCTCAACTCGAAGCGATGGCTCCCAGCCAGGTAGTGTGCCCCACTGGCGACCAAATATTTCCAGGCAAGGATTTTGGAACAGATTCGCCTAAGGTGAACTCGCCGAGGCTTGCTCGCCTATGCCCGCAGCCAGAAGTAGTGCCCTGATTGCGCAAGGGAGGCAGCTTGCATATCATGCTCAGTTCTCAGCCGATCTTAACTTGTCTGAACTTCAATGACGGTTTTTTCATCCATTCTCTTTCGCCAGAATTCCTCATGGAATTCACTGTCGAATTGATATAGCAGCTGTTTCATGCGCTCCACTTTCTTTTTCAAAACGCTGTCCTTTCGAGAGCGGGAGTCTACTTTTCCATAGTTCACGATGAGATGAGAAAACAGTTCTGCTTTATCTTCATGAACGGCCTGCATTGCATAAGTCGACATGAATCCTGGTGTGTTACACGATTGGTTCTCGCGAATCGGTTCGGTTGAATATCGAGTTCCTGGAGCATTTAGCGAGTCCCACCATGGATCGAGTAATTCAAGCGCATCGTCGTTGTAATCGATTGCGTGAAAGATTTCATGATGTACGCACTGACGAGTGTATCGCCGGTTTTCCTCAAATTTGCTAACGTCTAACAGGAGAGTCGAGCCCTTCGACAAAGTGCATCCGGCGCTTCCAATGCCAGCTTTATGCAGATTCGAGCAAAGCACAATTTGGCCGATTTTGCTCTTGCGAATAGCCGCTAAGGGATAAATACTCAATTCAGAAACGAGCAAGTTGGTTGCTGGTGCATGCAATGATGGAGCGAGCTTGTCCCACGAAACAGTCGTGCTTTGGTGGTTAGCAGTATCAACAACGATCTTTATTCCAAGGTGATTTGCTACCTGCGCCAGCGATCGGCGGTAAGTATCCTCCGGGTCCTCCACTTTCAGGACCTCGGCATCGATTATCTCGTTGCCGGAAGCTACCTCTAACAACCGCCTAAGATTGCACCTCAAAGTTCCGATGATATTATTCGAAAACAATGTTGCTCCCACGCTTGGAAGGGCTCTGTTCTCGTACTTCCCGTGGTCAACCTCAACTAAACATTATTCTTGTATTGAGGACAATACTGCCAGCCTTCCACGCTCATTAACCTGAGTTTCTTTTTCGTTGCCGCCGAAAAAGAAACTCGGGATTAAGAAGCACATTCCAACCACGAAGCCAACAACAACGCCTCCCCGCATTGGTCCAACGAAGATGACGACTAGTCGAACTTATCGAAGGCATGTTCGCCCTGATGCATCAAAGAACCGGGGCCATTTTAAACGTACTTCTGCCAGCTTAGTCCTAACTGCACGAGCTTCCGCTCGCCGTTGTGATGGATCTCCGTCACGACGCTGCAGCTGCCAGTCAAGGCAAGTACGCAGGTTCTGCAAGTCTATTATTAGCATCGGAATCTCATCAACATCATTCGACTCTTCGCGAATAGCAATCGCCTCACTGTAAAGCGACGCTCGCCTGACAAAGCTTGGCATGGAGAGTTGAAGCATCTCTTCTCGATCCATTCCACCGCTGCGCCGTCGGATACAATCTTGCGTGGCATCGAAGGTGGCTAGCATTTCCTTGGCACTGGCAAAGTAAGAGTTCGTCCGGCCAAAACTCTTTTCCGTTTTCTCCGCTAGTTCGTTCAATCGTTGTTCGGCCGCAGTTTTCTCAAGAACGGAAATAGAACCTAACCCAAATGCCACATAGGGCAAGGCTGTCCCATAAAGACGTTGCCCGTCCTGGAATTTCCCATTAAGCATTTCAACAATCCCCAACGCCAAAAGGGTTTCAGCGGCCTGAGCTACAGACATATAACATGAATCTTTGCCGGAGCGATCAACCGTTATGCGCTTGATCGAGTCGAATCGCTGCAGGCATTCTGCCACCGAACCAACGCGATTTACTTTGGGATGAAGGTCTCTGTCATAGACCATTCTGTTGACCGCTTCTTGCACGGCCATGCTCTGGAAGTAAAATGATTCAGCGCGAGCATAGTCGCCTTTCAGGAAATATGCTTCACCAAGTTGCGTCAGTGTTTCCGCTTCATTGCTCAGCGCCGCGAGCAATGGATTTCCTAACAGTGGTCCCAGAACAGAATTAACCAGAGGGGCACTCAGAGCCCTGCCTGGATCAGCAAGAAAGGCCTTCACCGGGTTAGCTGATGCTTGATACTTGCTCAGGCGCCGCATCAAAATTGCAATGCATTCATCGTAATTGTTTCGCTCGTAAGCCAACTTCAACGTGGTATCTTCGTTCACGCTTCCTGCACTGTCTTTCGCCATGACCGCTCCGCCGAAGATGAAGATAAGAATCACGGTAACAGAAACTATCAGCCAAAACTTCATGCCAAAGTCCCCCTTGCTCACTTAATATGCTAGTTGAGACTTCGGATTTCAGGTGGGACTGGCAAACACTGGACAAACTGTGTTGCTCCCGAAAACTGTAACCTTACTCGATATATGTGGCTTGTTGTATATTGCACCGTGCCA
>JAKFUT010000139.1 GCA_021732565.1 Candidatus Obscuribacterales bacterium | reverse complement strand
CGGCAATCAAGTGAGTTTAACTGCCATTTCTCAAGGCTTTGAATCTGTTTTGGAGTGATCGATTGCAGTTCTGAGACAGACAGTGACCAAAACCGTAAATACCTGACTTCGAGATCCGTATAGCCAGTTTTGCCTGAGCTGCGTCGGGAGCCAAGCGAATTTTGTGCGGCGGCTTCCAGAAGTACATGAGGTAACCTATCCGCCTTTGCAAGTTGGATCGGTTCCCCACGAGAGCTTTCGTGATCTGCCTTTCCTTCTGTAACCTCCAACAAATTGAGCGTGTGTGCCAATTCCAAATCATTGGCAACGTGTTCCATATTCCCTTGATGATTTTCATTCTGGTATTGGTTGTTCATATCCTTCCTCCGAACAAGTGATTGGATATATCACTTCGAGTCGATTTCTGGACACCACAAATGCCCCAAAATTATTGCTACAAGAGAATTTTAGGCACAAGAGACACCGCCGAATCGGTACCACAATTGGTGCCTTTAGTGCACCAATTGCGGTACCGATTCGGGAACTGTTTTTCCGATCAATGGCGACAATCGCCAGCGCGACTTTTGGAAACCAGGTAACTGGTCAGGGCGCATCACTTTGAGTAATTGAAAAAATTGATGAAAGTCTGAAGTGAAGATGTGTCATGCGACTTTGTCTCTGACGCCGACAGACAGCATTAGTGAAATTCGATGCCTTCAAACAGACTCAATTATGTTGTATTCTCATCGGTCAAGCCTGTTTCTTCTTGCTCGTCCAAGTCTGGTGTAAAAAAGACATCGGAATAAGTGTTTGTGAAGACCTTCAATCCTTGCCATCTTTGCCATTCTTTTTTCGTATCTGGTCTTTTGGGGAGCGGTAGCCATCCTTTGTGCCGCCGAGGTCCCCGTCGTCATTTTTCGGTTTTATTATTGGCCTGTTTCTTTCCACGTTCTCGTCAATAATTGCCTGGAACTGCGTTGGGCTCATTGCGCCAATTTGTTCTCTGGAAAATCCAGTGATTTTTCCGCGGGAAAGGGCTCTAATTTGATCAGTTGACATGATGGCAATTTGATCCGGTCTGAATGCCCTAACATGGTGATTTAGCATTCGGTTTATCACTGGTTTCGATAAGCCTTTAACTTCATCCCCACTCATCATCGGTATCTTCAACGGTGAAGGAACACCTTGCAGTTCAAGTACTTTAACTTGTTCTGAGGTCAACCCGTCAATCTGTTCTGGAGACAGCTTGGAGGCAAGGTAGGACAATCTGATACGCCACGGGTCTAACAAAGTAATCGGCAACGCGCCAACCTGTTCACGACTCATTTGAGACAGCTGGTAGTACGTTAGTGCCTTTACCTTATGGGGCGGGAGGCCTTTTATTTCATCGATAGACATGTTCTTAATCGCCTGTTCGTTCATCGCTGAAATGGAAAGAACTTCTCTTTGTTCAACGGAGAGAGCCTCTAACTGAGTCTTCTTAAAGGCTTGTCGTTGTGTGCTGGAGAGCGAACTCAACTGCGTTGCATCGAGCGCTCCCAATTGATTCGGCGTCAACGATTCGAGTTGGTCTCCAGAAAGCCGCCAGATTTGTTCCTCCGTCATCAAGCGGATGAATTCGGGACGCAATTCCCTTAGCTGCTGCGGAGTAAAGTCATTAAATTTGATCGACTTAATTTGGTCTTCCGTTAGCGCCACTACTTGTACAACGCTCAAAGCTTGCAGTAGTCCCTTTTCGTGGGCGTCGTAACCTACGCGAATGTGAGAAATTTGTGAGGGCGAAAGAAGTCGAATCTGATCGATAGTGAACCAATTCAGGCTACCGGCGGCCATCTGGGCACTCGTCAGTGCCCGGACTTGATCATTGTTGAATAATTTTACCCTGCCTCCAGACCCCAGGTCCAATCTCGCTACTTGAGCAGGCGACAGCAACGTTACCTGCTCATTGCTGAACCTCCAGGCCCCTATCCCTAGACTCCCGCACTGATCAGGAGTAAGAGCCCTGATTTGTGCCGGTAACAGGCTTGGGAAATGGATTCTGTTTAATTGCCATTCCTGAAGGCTTTGAATCTGTCTTGGGGTGATCGATTGGAGTTCTGAGACAGACAGTCCAAAAATTCCTAAATACCTGACTTCGAGATCCGTATATCCAAGCGAATTTTGTGCGGCGGCTTCCAGAAGTACATGCGGTAACCTATCCGCTTTTGCAAGTTGGATCGGTTCACCACGAGAGCTTTCGTGATCTGCCTTTCCTTCTGTAACCTCCAACAAATTGAGCGTGTGTGCCAATTCCAAATCATTGGCAACGTGTTCCATATTCCCTTGAAGATCTTCATTCTCATATTGGTTGTTCATAATATCCTTCCTCCAAAAAACATCTCAATTTTCGGCGCGCGGGCGCCAATTGAGGTACGACAGTTGCGCCTGCATTTCACGTCACAGAGACTCGGCATCCAGTTTTTCCGAGTCGTGTTGTATGTTTATGAATATGAGGCTGACCGAACTTTGTTCCGATCGATATCTTTAGCGCACGTCCATTGGATCGCACCAAAACATGTACTCCTCGAGCTGGTTGATGCGGACGTGAACTAAGCTCAATTGCACCATTGTGTCGAACAAAGCCGGATGATTTTGTTGATAGTGGTTGAGCAGAGAAGTAATGTTCTCGTCTGGCAAGTCGTCAATCAGTTTTCTTGAGCACGGCGATAGCTGTTTGAGTTCGTCAGTGGCCTTTCCGGATAGCCGCGTTCGTTCGTTGATGGCAAGGATCAACTCCTGCTGTATATCTGTCTCCTCGAATGAACGCCAGTTTGCGCCCATGCGCTTTAGTTTCAGAGCCATGTCGCCTGCGCTAGTTTCATCTGGTCTTGGGTCATTCTCGTCACGGTGTTCCCCACCCCGGGGCATTGTTGACATTGCGAATTCCTCTTGCACTTCTGTCTGGACAGTACGAACTGACACGACTTGTTTCCACCGAACCCGGTAGACAAATTGTTGCGCCGTATTAGTGAAGTTCGATGTCTTCGAAGATACTCAATGATGTTGTCGAGATCTGGTCCCGGATTTGTCAACTCGAATCGGGAGCTTAAGCAAGACCACGACACGAGTGAGCCTTCGCGGTCAACCGCTCTGCACCGGCGAAGGAATCGCAACTGTAATGAACTGTCATTCCTCCGAATTCAATCCGTAGCCGGTTCGATAGACCGACTTGATGTATGTTTCGGTGCCACCGCTATCCAGTTTCCGTCGCAGCCTTTTAATACAGGAATACACAGCGTCAATGGAAACCGCTGAGTCAGTGTCCCAAACACGGCTTAGTAAAGCTTCGACGGAAAAAATCTCACGCGGATATCTCATAAAAAATTCCAGCACCGAGTATTCCAGCGGTTGCAAAGGAATTGGTTGCCCGTTGCGAAACACCATACAACTCCCTTTCTTCAGGGTTAGATCCTTGAAAGTTTGTTCTTCCTGTTCAAAACTGAGAGGCCGCCGTAGCAGTGCTTGTAGACGTGCCGAAAGCTCACGCAAGTCGAACGGTTTCGAGAGGTAATCGTCGGCGCCGGCGTCGAAGCCCTTAACTTTGTCGTCCACGGAATCTCGCCCCGTCAGCATTATGACGGGAGTGAGCCCGCCCCCCGCGCGAAACGTCCTGCAAAGGTCTAGCCCCGACCGTCCTGGCAACTCTATATCCAATATGATCGCATCATATTGAAAGCCTGTAATATACTCGTAGCCACTATCACCATCTTGGGCGATATCGAGCTTATGTCCCTTACGTTCAAGCCACACTTGCACTTTCTCAATAACGTCCGGTGCGTCCTCGACCATCAGGATTTTGGCCACGGAACCTCCACAAAATTCTTCGTAGTGCGCAAGTTCTACGTTACCACATGATGCATATCGCACCGAAAACGATAGACCAGAACCCGAATGTCAAGCGATCTTTCGGGAAAGTGATGCGTCAACCGATGAAACAACTCGTGGCATTTGCGCTAATCGCCTTTCTCACTAACTCTCTCTCGCCGTGTGATGCCCGCGGACAAACCCCCGCCATCCGTCGTTGGATCTCGCTGATAACAAGCGCCAACACACTTGAGAAACAGGCATATGCAAGCGGTCAGCAAACCCCGCTCCTGGTACTCGATAAGTTTCGAGAAGCGCTGAACCTTGCACGAAGCTGGGGCAGAGAAGATCCGTTCTATCTGGTTTCATTGCGCTACTTGTCGAGCTCGCTGTACCACCTGAACAGAGTTGGCGAATTGAGACCACTGTTAGAAGAGGACATAGCCCTTCGGAAGCGATTATCACCCGATTTTCCGGAGTTAGTCTACGACTATTATCTCCTGGGTATGCTCGATTTGAAATCCGGTGCATTGAGCATGGCCCAATCAGAATTCAATCAGGCGCTGCTCATCAGCAAGGAATACGTGGGCATACACAGACCCTACACCTGCGAAATTCTCATCTTGATGGCACTGGTCAAAGCCTTGCAAGGAAAGGACAGGGAAGCGGAACAGATCCTCAACGGTGCAATCGAGAAACAAGAACGCAAAATTCCTGCCGGTATATTCGATGAAATGTCCTCGCTGGCCATGGAGATAGGTTCCCGGCCAGATGTGAGCCTCCCGGCACTAAAGTTCATTGCGAAACTGAGAATCCAGGGCTGCAATTTTCACCGCAGCAAATTCGGACCGGATGAGAGCTATTTGATCATGGTAGCGGATTCTGTCGGGTTCTTTTGGCAACACGGAATGAAAGAAGAGGCCACGTGGTACCTCGGCGAATCAGTCAAACTGCTGGACAGGATACCAGTCCACGACTATAGAACACTCCGCTGCAAAGCTGAATCGTACTACTACCTTGCCGCATCAGGAATGCGCAAACCACAGGATTGCATGGCGATCATCCTGTCGACGCTGGATATCGCCAGCGCAGCGAAGATCCGGTGATACGCTCCACCGGACTGCAGGTGGTAAGCATGTACGCGAAGATGTTAGCCTCGTTACTACCTGAGAAGGAGCAGTGCCAGGTTCT
>JAKFUT010000300.1 GCA_021732565.1 Candidatus Obscuribacterales bacterium | reverse complement strand
ATTATTTCCGGCGCCCCCCTTTCCGCCAGCGCCGCCGTTTCCACCCTGCAAGCCGTTTCTGCCGTCTCCCCCGATACCGCCGTCGCCGCCTTTGCCTCCGGCCGCCAGGATTTTGGAGACCAGAACTGGACAATTGGGAGCAAATAACTGTATTCGCCCGGCTTGACCGCCATTACCACCGGAACCGGCTGTGCCGCCAGGTCCATTCAGTCCGATGGCGCCGTCGCCGCCTTTGCCACCATCTCCACCGGACGAGGAGACGGTGTTCACCGAAAGCGGCGCGATTAAAGTAGTAACGTTGATAGCGCCGCCAGCGCCCCCGTTTTGACCGCTGAACCCGGAGGCTCCGCCCGCTCCTGCTGCTCCGCCAAGACCAGCAGCTCCGTCGGCAATCAGCGTTCCGGCAATGTTCGCGGCGCCGGCCTGCAATGTAATTGCACCCCCGTCGCGGCCCGCTGTGAGCGCTGCACTGCTCATCAAGGTCTGTATCAAGATGCTTCCCTTGGTGCTAACACTGATTGCACCGCCGTCTGTTGCAACCCTTTGCAGTGAAACAGTTTCATTTACGAGTGTGCCTGCAGAAATGCCTCCGAAAGCCAGACCCGAGCTATTGAAAGTAACTGCACCAACCGGAGTTGCAGCGAAAATGTTTACACTTCCGGGAGCACCACCGGTACCGCCTGCGGTGACAACAGTAAGACCGCTAACGGCTGAGGATGTGCCACGTCCGCCTGCTATTATTGTCACAGAGCCGTTCTTACCGTTGCCGGCGCCGCCTGTGAAAGCATTTAAGGTGCCTTCGATTCCACCTGTGCCAGCGGCGCCATGGTATGCCACCAGGGTCACGTTTCCGCCCGCGGCATTGCCGACACTCCCAGTTGTATCTAGCGTAAGTGCACCGGCATTGGTGTTAATATTCCCTCCCGCAGCAGAACCGCCCGTCACTGTTATTGTCTGTCCCGTTAGTAGCGCCTGAGCAGTGCTGACGCCGGAACTGACAGGGATATTTCCGCCGGAAAATACATTTGCCCCCGCTATAAGTTGTATGTCATGACCGCTGCCATTTAAATTGGTTGATATCAGAGCGGTTTTCGATGTGAAGATATTGCCGGAGGCGATAATGGCCAAATTCTCTCCAACGGATATGCTGCCATCTATCTGAAAATCTCCATTACTGTAGAAGACAGGATCGCCGCTAATCCTTACATTACCCAGTGCCAGTGTGCCACTATTCACCGAAATCTGCGCGCAGCCACCGCTTACGTTCATTACCCCGTTGACACTTCCCAGCGCGGCCTGGAGGGAGCCTGCTCCGCTATCGACATTGATCTCTTTTCCAATGAGGCTTCCACCGACCACTGAGAGAACAGTGTCCCGAGACAGATCTGAACTGCCCGTGTTTATGCTCCCGAGCGCCTGTATCGTTCCATCCGTGTTATTCAGATTTACGGTGGACCAGAGCGCTTGCGGTGATAGACCCGTCAAGGCGGGTGAGCTGAGAATTTGTGACACGGTGCTGTTATACATTGCTTGATTAGCAAGATTGATATTGCCTGAGAGCGATGCGAGCGTGCCCTGATTTACTATGTTTGAAGTCAGCAGATTCAAATTATTGAGAGCCTGCATTACAGGCGATGGACCCGTCATACCTGAGGGCAACGCATTTATAATTCCACCACCGGCAACAGCGGTGAGGTTTCCCGCACTGGATATGGTGCCGGCGTTTACTATTTGGTTTACGGCAGCCAGAGTGAAGCTCAAGCTTGAAACTGCATTGCCGTATCCGGGGAGACCACCCGTGGGGAGAACGGAGGTAATGGTAGCGCCGGGCAAGTTGATAATGTTCCGGGCAGTTATTGTGGCGTTATGAATGGCCGGATTGGTGGAGACCACGTAAATAACGCCGCTGTTCTTCAGGTCGCCGGCTATGTTGAGGGTTGAACCGAGACTGAAGTCGAAGATTTGACTTGTGGCCGAATTATTGGTTATGCCCGTGGTGGATGTTCCAGCATGGACTACTGTTTGCGATGTTTGTCCCGCAGTTGGAGCGGGCGATGTAGATGTGGTTGCCGCCAGACCACTTGATTGAGACGAAAGAAGAGCCAGTGTTAATGCAATTTTCTTTCCCAATTTCATAGTCTATCTCCGGATACCACAACACATTTTGCACTTTGCTATTCCGCTGGAGGAAAAGCGCGCGCATACAGGGGCAGTATAGAATTTAATAACTACAATGAACTAGAGTGTTTCTACCACTTGGAAGGACAATTGAAGGGGTTTCTGATTTGCTGTGGGAACGAGGGTGCTATGACAGATCAGCGACGAGAGGACGGTCTATAGATTGTCATTTAACGTTGAGCTGTTTTGTAAAGTTTCTTTCGAATGTTGCGTCGGATGAACAGGAATGTCGCTATAGAGTTCTGTTTCTCTAAACTCGCGGAGCATGCTGACAGCGGCTCGCCGATCTCGCACTAACGAACCACTTTGAGATTGTTTGGGATGCTACCGCTGCAGTGAACATTTGCTCGAACGAACTTGAGTGATGATTTATCGGACAAGTTCCGACCAATGAATAAACTAGTGGCTTAGCAGAAGTTTTTCGAATGTCTGGCCATGAGCACAAATATTCTCTGTGACACACCAGGCGCAATCGTGCGGGCTGGAATTTCTGCTTACGCAGCTTTCTTTTTCTTTTCGGCTTCGCGTCGAATGGAGTTGACCGCACTGATAATCTCAGACAGTTTAGCCCGCGCCACGGGGTTGTCTACAACATCTCCAATGCGCAGTAATGTCAGCCCGGTATAGTATCCGTTTTTCTCTCCGGGCACTTGCATCAATGAGCGCATGTTATCCCATGCACCGGCATCACTAAGGGTTCCGGAAAGAGCGTTCTCACCGTTAATGGTCAGTTTCAGCCGGCGTGCTTCTTGACCCACTGACAGCGCTAATGTGTGTGGCTGGGAAGCTGCACTCTTTCCATCCTGACCATCCGACAGTTCAAGGCACGTCATGGCCGGTACCACTCGAGTGCCCATTCCCGGACGCATGGGCTGGTGGCGAGTGAACATTGAAAGTATAGGTCTGTATCCGGCACCTTTGGATGAGTCAAACCATTCGTTGTTGTTGCTGGTGCGAATTAAGCCTGCACTCAATTCGGCCAGCCGGTCGCCTTGAACAAATTTGCCGTCTTCTCTAACCCCGTATCGCCAGTGAATTCCTGGAATCTTTGCGCCAATGTCGATGCCCTGGAATGCGGCATCTTTATCGGCAAAGACTACCCGAGCACTCTCGAGCATCTTGCTGCCGTGATTGAGCAATGAGTCGCTGTACCAGTCGAAGAAATCCTTACCGTATTGGATCTTCACATGATCTTGTCTGTTGAAAAACCCCTGTGCATCTTCCGGTGGGCTGATCTTGTCGGCTTTCAATCCGGGTATATTCCAGGCTTTTGCTACGCCATCTATCCCGCCATACTTCTCAATTGCGAATTCGCGAAATGACGTTTTGGCAAGCTCGGAATAACATTGTAATGCTCCTCTTGTGGGATATCCCGTGCCTGAGTCGTGGGCATTGTATGAGGGATATCGCAACTCGCCGGCTGGACCAAGACTGATGTTGATCTCAGCGATATCCTTCGCCTGTTTGGCATAATGCTTTTGGAATTCTTTCATCATGTTAGCGTAGTATGGCAGTGCTTTCTCCGTTGCCCACGCCGAAACAAATTCGTCGCTGGCATTGCCCTGCTCACTTACAAATTTTGCTGACCGAGATGACGGGAGATCTTTCGAGACCTTATCCCAGACCCACTGTGGCACAGGAATCTTTCCGTCTTTAATTCCGGATTTCTTTAGCTCATCATCTCCAACATTTCCTCCGCAAGCGTGAAAGGATAATATGGGTATCCACTTCAACCCTGCCTCGGAAATATGTTTGCTGAGTTTATCGTAGTATTTCCAATCAAAATCCTTCTCGCCTTTCGCTTGTACCAGTCCCCACCAGATATCAGTAGACACTGCGGTAATTCCCAGCTTCTTCGCTTCGGCCAATTGTCTGTCGAAATTTGCCCACTGCTTTCGAGAGAATTCAGATTCAGTGTTGGCAGGATCACCAACTAGAAGTGGTGCCATTACGTTTATGTGCACATCGCTTGCTGGCTTGATCTCCGGCTTGCGCTGAGCTACTTCGTCGTTGGCTGCCACGAGTTTCAAATCGGGTAAGCTCCATCCTGAAGATTTTGGTAATTCGTAACGAGGCGGCTCGGACTTTGCAGGCTGTCGTGAATCCACCAGAAAAACTTGTGCTGTCGGGTTGGACATCTCGACCTGGTGTCGATCACCGGCAAACAAAAACTCTATCGGCATGTCCGGCGTTCCCTCCGCTACCTTCGACCAAATATCACGCCCGATCGGGCGTATGTATCTGGAGATTAGTGCCCCGGGACCCGAGCTGTCACCGGTAGACCTACGTGGAGAACATCGTATTTTCCCCGTTTACGTGGTCTGTCTTGCGTGTGATCAAAGCAAAGTCCCCACAAATGGAAGCAATTGTGGGGGACTTTACTGATCAATTGCGCTTCCTGGATACCGCAGAGCTGTCCATACGGTTCGCAGAGAGTCTTGTCAACTTAAAGAGATGGATCTGCAGGTGGGATCATGTCGGGAATTCGCATGCGAGCCTTCCATCAGAAGTCGGACACCAACTGGATGCCGTTTCGCTACATAGTTCAGGAAGTCTTGTCTAATTTAAGCAGCAGTTTTTCAGCTCTGCTCTTGCACGTTTTTCATCGCGCGCTGATCCGGGGGTATCACTGCTGCTAACTTGATGCTTATACCCTGCCGACTTAGGGCATGAAAACAATGACCAGACAGGTCTTCCCTTGTTCTTGCACACAAAATCGATCCGACTATGGATCTAGAAAATATCAAGTGAGGAGTATGTGCTTACTTCAGGAACAGTCGTCGATCAATCTTACATGATTCTTCAACTTGTTGGTGAGGGCGGTAACGGGGCTGTTTATCGCGCCATGGACATCGAGTTGCGTAGAGAAATCGCGATAAAATTCCTGCATGTTGGTATTTTGACTTCGGCTGAGTCCACGGAGAGATTTGCCCGAGAAGGGCGTCTTCTGTCTAACATCCACCATCCGAACGTCGCCACCTTGTACAAAGC
>JAKFUT010000190.1 GCA_021732565.1 Candidatus Obscuribacterales bacterium | reverse complement strand
AAAAAACGTCTCTCGACGACAATTCAGACTGCCTATGAGCAGATACACTCCGGCAGTGTTAACTGTGTTAACTGCCGGAGTATACCCGGGAAAGAGAACCAAGGGAAGGGACATCCCGAGAAGTGAGAAGATGGGAATCTATCTATGACTTCACACTCCGGGAGCGACCAAGTGCACCATTAACGGTACCAGGAGCAGTGGCTCATCAGTTGAGGGCAGACTAACTGTCGCCTTCGGCAGCTTCGTAATCAAAGAGCATTAGTGTGGGAACGCGGAGATGCCGCGGATTATTTGGATCTCTCATGGGTAGAATCCCTATCCGCCGCTCCACTGTTTCAATCAAATAGACGATTCATATCCCCGGCTCCGGTTTCATCTACTGCGTTGAAGAAACGGTCGACATGCGTTCAGAGTGAAAATGCGGCGCTGGGGGTGATTTTTCCTGATCCAAAAGAAAGTACGGCTCCATTGGATTCAACTACGCTCAAGAATGTTCGATCTATTATGGATCGCTATTGCACGCAGGCTGTGCGAAATTTCGGGTTCACCGAAAGTAAACGCTGTCGGGTTCGGACGGCCGACAACTGGGAAGGCATGCAAGTCGAGGGTGTTGGAGTGAAAAGTGGTGATGCTTTTCTCATGCGACTTTTTCCAAGTAAGACAGGCAGTTCATTATTGCTTGTTGCTGCAGGTACGAAAGGACATCTTCATGAAGCGGACGTAGACAAGTTTTTCGAGTCATTCAGAGCCGGAGAGAGCACGTTTGACCAATCTGTTCGAGTCAAAACAAAAGATCTTTACGATCAAATAGGCAAATGGCAAAAGCCATGACCCCAAGGAGTATGCACCGACACTGCAGTTCATGAACAATCTTCTAGTGTTCGTATGGGAGAGGCAAGTTGTCTGGGCAACTGCGACGGAACAAGCGGGATCAAATGTAGCAAGATTATAGCGAAACAAGATAATTGATTAAATCAAAGCGGATTCAATCCAACAGTGGTTTAACCGCGTATATACCTCTCCAAACCTGAGGAGTGGATCCAAATGAGCGATAAACTATCACCGGTCCCTGATGTGCAACATGACCAGATTCAGAGAAACATCCCTGAACCGTTGAATCTCCTGGCTCTCCAGAAACTGCAAACCGCATCCGACAATGACACCACATCGTCAACTGTAAGAAGCGTGTGCACTGACGTCTTAGCTGTCGGATTGGGTTTAGCCACTAAGTATGGTGTCAATAAGTTGCTCGCGCGTGGACCGGTTTGGATGAAGCCTGCTGGACTCTTACTTGGCGCAGTCGCAGCGGGATTCTCTAAAGACTTGCTTGCAGATGGCGAACTGGGCAACGCTGAAGACTGGGCTCGCGGTGTGACATTATACGGAGGAGCAACTCTTGTTCAGAATAGCTTTTCACGTGGTTCCCTAACGCCTCAAACAAGGATCTCGCGCCAGGTGTCCCAAGGTGTCACCACATCCGATACAGCGCGATTTATTGCCGGCTATGAAAATGCCGGAGTGCAACGCGCACTGCTTGCTGATCGTGGCACCTCCGCCGGTGCAAGACTAGCCGAATACACCAGACCTCTGAACTATGTGGGAATTTCCTATGATAACGGACTAAGAGGCGTCAGCAATTCACCACTGGCATACTGCGTTGCCATCCAACCAAGTTATCGGTTTGCCGGCTGGGGCGGAGCTTCGTCTGCAAAAATGTTGGCTGAAGGCAGTATAGGCCTTGCCGAGTTTAATGCCCGAACTCACATTGGTCAGTTTGCTACTAGATTTGCCGGCGGTTATGCCCTGGGCGCTTCAAAGGAAGCGATTCTCATCTCAACTGGTCATGGTGGCAAAACAAATGATGTTGCATCTATTGCAAAACAAATAAACAGTTCGGGATTCAGGTGGGGAGCTGTTACGGCCGTGGCCGGCAGCGGAGCTACTGCACTGGGATCGAAATTTAGAGTATTACGCTAGTACTTGATGAACCCCTACAGTCGGCCTTCGAGAGACCCCACTTCCTTGTGGTGGAGGATTTGGCGGCAAGCCTCAACTGCACTGATGCTTCAGCTTCCGGTAGACTCTTGCGCATGTTTAATCGTTGCTGACTCGGGCTCCAGGCTTGAGTTCAAGAGACAATTGTGCTGGAACGCGTACGCCGTGCATGCCAATTGCTGCAAGACTCGCCTCCAGTTGGGAGCAGCGTCCCCACATTTTCTAAGGTGGCATTTGATAGCACTTTGCCCGCTTGGCAAACTCGCCTCACTTCTTCAGGTCTTGGAAGAAATAAGTCAACCCGTCTACTAATTTGACAACTGCTTGCCTTCTTTATTGCAATTTCACTGGCGTCAAGAATTATCCTATCTTCGCGCATGGCATCTTCTTTTCCACCTGGCACGAGAAATATTCCCCGACTTGCAATCCCCCACAAAGCCGACCAGACGGCAGAATCTGGATTCGGTATTCTGGGCGCGCCGATGGTATTTAGTGGTGTTAGGGCAGGAAGCCTCTGATTAACGCAGCCCCTCGCCCGGAAGCGGACCTTTGCCCGGAATACGCTCTTGCTTCCGTTGACGCAACAACCCCGCTTCTCGTTCTGCCGATAGTCCTGCCAATCGGCGAATAGATGGAGCTCTCGTATTGTCCCAGGCCAACGTGTCAGCGATCGTGGCAGTAATCGGTCTGCATGTCAGACCGGCAGCCACCGATTTGCTGCGATTTAGCCGCATGACACCGGCTAAACTGCTCTTCGCGGCGGGAATCCATAGAGGCATCTCGGTCCAGGGTTCCACCCCGGCCTTTTGCAATACAGCATCCTCTACTCGTACCAACTCTGAATCTTTGCTGCCCACCTTTTGCTCACAGGCGTCTAGAAATGCACCCATTGACAATCTTTCGTTTGGACCAGTTGCTATGTAGATACCGCGTGCTTGCGCGCCTACAAGGTTTATCACCCATAATGCTAGATCACGCACATCGATAAACTGAATCAAACGGTCAGGCCGGCCGGGGGCAAGAATTTTTCCACCACGTGCCAAGCGCGCTGGCCAGTATGTAAAGCGATCGGTCGGATCGTAGGGGCCCGCCATGAGTCCCGGTCTGATTATGAGAGAACACTCCGGCATCAATTCTGTGACAACGTTTTCGCAGTCGGCTTTGAGACTTCCGTAGTCTCCTTCTTCACCAGGCTGTGTATATTTGATCGGATCATCTTCGGAGATCCCGATTTTACTGAAATCCCCGTAAACCGAGACTGTTGATATAAAAACGTAAGTGCCAACCGATCCACCAAGAACGCTCAGCGAATGGCGAACTGTTTCCGGATGATATCCGCACGTGTCAATTACTGCATCGAATGTTCGACCGGAAAGGGGACTTAGATCAATATCGCGATCGGCAATCAGTCTTTCAATGTTCGCTTGCTCAACCAGATCATGGGTACCGCGGTTGAGCGTGGTGACCTGATGCCCAGCGGCCAGTGCCAGTGTAACGAGATGGCGCCCGAGAAAAACAGTACCGCCGATTACTAACAATCGCATCTCGTCCCACCAGATGGACTAACTCAGCGTCTAACCAAAGATGAATGATACCACATCCGGGTGCTCATCGGTCACATTGCGGAACGGTTGAGCAAGCGGCAGTCCATCCCGCGTGCAGGTTTCCAGAAAAACCAGGCGACTACTAGAGCCAAGATCTGAGCCGCAGCAATAATTGCCACACAGTAGTTCCATCCACCAGCGTCCCAGAACAATCCGGGGAGGTAGCCGCCCAGACTTCCGCCCAAATAATAGAAACACACATAAAGACCGGCCGCCGTCGAACGCCGAGTAGGCGCAAAGACTCGCAGAGAGGAAGTTGTAGACGACTGGCAGACAAATATTCCAGTGGAGAAGATTGTAAGACCCGCCACAACTACAGGAATACTAGGAGACAGCGTCAACAATAATCCAAGTAGAGACGTGGAGATCGCCATAGCGTAAGCTATTCTGAATCCCAGTTTGTCGATCAGTTTGCCTGCAAACGGCGTAATGAACGCACCGACCAAGTACACCGAAAATAGTGTGCTCAGCGCGCCCGGAGAAAAGTTGTAGGGAGCGGCGGCCAGACGATAGTTTATATAAGTAAATGCAGCGACGATCGAAAAGAGAACCATAGAGCCAACACCGAATGTGACCAGCAACTTCGGATTAGTAAGATGAAATGGAATTGCGCTCCATATGGTGCCAGGTTCTGTTGATGTTCTATTATTGACACGCGATGGTGGCAATAACCACCACGCTAGCACGCCACCGAGAACGGTGCAGACCGCTAGCGCCACGAATGACCAGCGCCAGCCAAAACTGTCCGCCGTAATTCCGGCGATGTAACGACCAATGAAACCTCCGATCACGTTCCCGCTGATGTAGGTCGCCATCGCGGATCCGACTCCGGATTCGTCCCATTCTTCAGTAACATATACCATCGAAATGGCAAAAACAGCCGGGAGAATGAAACCTTGAAAAAAGCGACAAATTGTCAGTTCAACCAGGTTTGATGACAGGGCCGCCACGATTGTGGGCACCGATAGCAAAAATATCGCAGGAACCACTATTCTTTTGCGACCGATGCGATCGGCCACAGTGCCGATCAGCGGCGCTGAGAATGCCACGGCCAATGCCGTAGCGCTGACCGTCATACTTGCGTTGGCTTTGGAAGTGTGGAAGTATTGAACAAGAAATGGCAACAATGGCTGAGTCGCATAGAGATTCAGGAAGGCACAGGCTCCTGCGACGCATACGCCGATCATCGCCTTAATTGAAGGAGTTTGCCGGGGCTCGGCTTTCTCAGTTGGAACCGAGTTAAATTGACTGTTCGCAGTTGAACTAACAGTGCTCATGAGTTTGATTATGCTCGTGGCTGTAGAATATGTCCAATATATAAAGAGTACGATATAATACGAATTAAGTATAATGGTGACTAGAGCCTGACCGCGGATTATTGATATGGAATTGCGTCATCTTCGCTACTTCCTGGCTGTGGCCGAAGAACTGAATTTTTCTCGCGCAGCTGAACGTCTGCATATAGCCCAACCACCCCTCAGCCAGCAGATTCGCAATCTAGAAGATGAGCTTGGCGTTCAACTATTCGACCGAGACGAGCGACCAATCCGTCTCACAGAAGCGGGAGCAGAACTTCTGGAGCAATCGCGCATCATGCTTAATCGGCTCGATGAGATTGTTTTGACAGTCCAACGAATCGGCAAAGGCCAGACGGGCTCGCTCAGAGTCGGTTTCGTGGGCTCGGCCACTTACGACGTTATACCT
>JAKFUT010000153.1 GCA_021732565.1 Candidatus Obscuribacterales bacterium | reverse complement strand
CGTTTTTCCAAGGGCTTTTTGAAGACCATAGGAATCTGTCCGCCGAGAGGACCGTCCTCGCCCCAGCTTACCCTGTTGCGGCAGAAATTGAGCGATACCTACACCGTGGAGCCTGCGTTTCTTGACCAGGGCACCGTTCCGCCTGCCGTTGATTTGTTACTGGTGGTCTCACCCGAGCAACTAACAAATAAGCAGCTCTTTGCGGTGGATCAGTTTCTAATGAAAGGTGGCACAGTAATGCTGTCTACCGCCCCTTTCGACGTTAACTTTGATGCTGGACTCGGGTGCAAGAGTGTCGATTCAGGTTTAGATAAGTGGTTGACGGCTTACGGAATTGATATTCAAAAGAAGATGGTGCTGGATAGTCAGAACTTTCCACTGCCTATTCCGGTACGCCGAGTAGTGTCCGGATATGCCATTGAGGAAATGCAGCTTGCTCCGTACCCTTACTTCATTGATATCCGCGGCAGTGGAATTGGCAAAGCTAATGGACTTACAGCAGGGCTCAATCAGGTAATGATTGATTTTGCGTCGCCGATTAGTGTAGATAAGGAAAAGAATAATCACCGCCAGGTACTGGAGATTCTTCACAGCTCACCTGAGTCGTGGACATCAGATAGTAAATATGTTGAGCCGGACTATCATACTCACCAGCTTGGATTCCCCTATACCACCGATAAGGGCGCGAAGCTTCTCGCTGTGGCTGTGGAAGGGTCATTCCAGTCATTTTTCAAAGATAAGAAGTCGCCATTGGTGGAAGAAAAGAATGGCAAGAAAGACTCTCCTGGCGAAGCGAACTCCGCTAAGGATAAGGAATCGGTGGTGTCAAGCCTCATAGGGAAATCACCAGATTCCTCCCGCATCATATTGTTTGCTTCTAACTCTTTTTTGTCGGACCGGATGCTCTGGATGGCAAGTCACAGTATTAATTCCCAATACACGAAACCCCTCGAGTTAATTCAAAATGCTGCAGATTGGTCAGTTCAAGATCGCGATTTGCTGCCCATTCGCGGACGAGGGCACTTCGCTCGTACGCTCAAACCGATGAACCAAAACTTTGAGATGACCTTTGAGTATCTCAATTACGGGCTGGCGATAGGCGGTCTCCTGGTTGTCTGGTTGGTGCGACGAGAGTTCCGAGAGCGAACGAAGAAACGATTCGAGAAACTTCTTCTCTCAATTCAGAAGAATAAAGCTGCGGAGGTGCGATTGTGAACCACTCTACCGGCACAGCTATTCGACGTGGCGGAACCAGCACCAATAGCCGCGCTTCCATGATGCTTATTGGATTGCTTGTGCTGCAACTGAGTCTGGCGATGTTTCTCAAGCTTTCGGAATCTCAGTATCAGACTGTAGAACCCACTGCACCATTGTTAACGTGTGATACGACGAAGGTCGATAAGGTGATAGTGGAAGAGAATGACGATGATGGTAAGAGTAAGTCCAGGGTCGTTTTTCAAAAGGATAAGGGCAGCTGGCAACTTCCAGAAACATTTGGTCTGCGAACACCGACTGCTAAAGTCGGTCAACTTTTGGATCTGCTAAAAGACTTGAAGAAGGGGTTCCCTATTGCCACTACCTCTGGTGCTACTGAACGGTTTAAGGTGAGTCCGAAGAGTTTTGTGCGGGCCATTTCTCTTTATGAAGGACAAAAAGATCCGACCATTCTTTACCTCGGCAGTTCTCCGAGTTTCAAGACGATGTATGCAAAGTCTTCTTCTAGCAACGACATTTACACTGTGGATTTAATGCCGAGTCAAATCAACGCGAAATCGGCCAACTGGGTCGATAACTCTGTTGCGGAGGTGATTCCCTCGCTTATTGTCTGTCTTGAGTTTGAGTCTTTCAAAGTGCAAAAGGCCGGCACCACGTGGACAATGACAGCTCACGACAAGACTGAGACTCTACCTGAAAATGTTGCTTTGAGTTTCGGAGCCAATGTTTCCAATACGCCTATCAACTCTGTTCTCGGTACCACTGACAAACCCGAATACAATTCAGGTCATCCGGAACTTTCCTATAAGCTCACATTGAAGGACGGCAAATCGGTTACCTATCGCTATTCCAAATCACGCGATGGTAACCAAATCGTATTAAAAACTTCCGACAATAATTGCTATTTTGAAGTCGACGAATCGCTCTTGCACCGGCTTAAGGGCTTTAGCGCGGAGTCGCTGATGGTGATGAAGAGCGAAGCGGAGAAGGCAAAGAGAGCGCAACCACCGGTGCAAGGCGAGATGCCGGACAAAGTAAAGAAGCAATCCATACCAGATGCCACAAACAAGACGCCAATAAAGTGATCATGCTGAGGTTTCTGGCGAATGAGCGAACTAGCCGCGCTTCTTTGAAAAAAGCGCGGCTAGCACGAAAGAACTGATTCAATGGAAGCGACCGTTGTTCTCGCCTACACTGGCTGAGGCACGGGCTTGCATGCGTCGAGGACAGCTTGCAGTTTTGCTTCGTCCTGGTGGGTGAGCGAGGTTTTGATGAGTGTGCCACCAGTCCCTTGAAGTCTTTCTGCGACTTTGTCCGGCGTGGCGCTTCTCACCAGAACGATTAGTGCGGAGCCGCCCGGCTTCAGGGTCTGAGCCAGGCTCTTGATGAAGTCGTCGTTTACTCCGACGTCGGTAAGAGCTCCAGCAACGGCGCCGGATGCAGCACCTACTGCGGCTCCCAGCAACGGACTCAAGAACAGCAATCCGACCAGAAGTCCCCAGAAAGTTCCTTCTACTGCGCCGATAGCCGGCAAGTTAATAATCTGATTGAGTTTGATTTTTCCATCAGGTTTCTTAACTGCAACTACTGCATCTTCCAAGTCGATCAGATATTCATGTTGCAGTTTCAACAGTTCAAGTCTGATCTCTTCGGCCTTGTGCGGATCGTCGTAACCAATTACAACTAAGTGATGACTCATAAAATCCCCTGTCTATGTGTAGTGTGGGTAGTGCAGGTAGTGTAGGACTGCCGTGCGGGATGAATCCATTTTGTATGAACACGAAACCATTACTACACCAGTCGTTTGGTAGAACAGACGAGCTGGGTGTCGTGATTTGCTTGATGAGATACGCACAGACAATACCATGGATATCGATTTGGTATCTATAAATGGCAAACGAAAATTCAGCCACAGGGTTTGAGCAGTCGCCCGGGATTGCCTTATAGCCGCGATCCAGCGGTGAATTACTTTCTATCCTTAACAGATACATGCGCGGTTGAAAATAGCGTCTCATCTTTGAGCTGTTACGTGTTGTAAGAACCGCGTTTTTCAAGAGTTGCTGCGCAACTTCTAAGGGTAGCAGCAGTGATTCTTCAGAGGGGCAACTCTCGTCCATTGGCTCCCGGTACAGAAAGCTCTTGGGGTTTTCTGTACCGGGAACAACTGGTGCGGTCAGCGTTAGAACGCAGTTCGCAGCCATATACGAATATTCGGTGTATTGAATTGTGCGCTTTAACAACTTACTGCAAGATGTTTCCGAGAACTCGTTTTATCTTCCTCAAGAGTTTGCTGCCTCCTTTGGACTGGCCCAATGCTTTCACTACCTTGCGCTTATCAATGCCTGCACTCTGCAACTGGCGTACCACTACATCTGGTGCCGGTGCCGGGGACGGGGACGCTGAGCCAATTCCGAAAGAAGGGTGTACTAGATCTGGTGTCGTTGCAGGAGATGCGGACGCGGAACGAATCCCCGAAGAAGCTGGCACCGTATACGAATTACCCTGGTGCTGTTGCATGTGAGCCTTACCACGAGCAAGGGCGTCTTTCGTTTGCGCTGCATTGTCTGCCTGAAGGCGAGCCGCAAGGTGGCTCCGCAACTGGCTGCACTGTGCCGCGCTTATTAGATGCGAATTGCTCAGTGGTTGCCGACCAAAAATTTCGATCGCCTTATCGTAGGTCTCCATGGCACTTTTCCGATCACCTTGTTTCTCTCGAATCACAGCAATATTTGCGATGGATGGTGCGTAGTCGGGGGATGCAGTCTCGTTGTAATCTTCCAAAATACTCCTGGCACGTTGCGCAGATCGAAGAGCCTGCTGCAATTGCGGTCGCTCCTGGTAAAGCTGGCCCAACATGGCATGTACATGCGCCACTTTGCCAGCGCCAAACTCTACGTGTTCCTCCGCAAGTCCTCGAGCATACTGATACATCGACAAGGCCTTGTGTGAATCACCCTCATCCAGATAACCATCTGCAACTTTCACAGACAGGTAAAAAGCCTGTTGCTTACTAATCGATTTGAGCTCAGGAAGACACGCAAGTTGAAAATCTCTCGAATTGAGTACGCAGCAAACTCCCATCAGGCTTACCAAACCGACGCCGGAGGCAACACCGATCCACTTCCACCTGAAATTACTCCGGCGACTTGAGGAAGATGAATTTGCCAGCGCTCCTGTTGAGGATTGCCCGGTAACTACATCTGTGCTGCCAGCACTAGACGCTAGTTCGGGTGTAGCTTGCTCTACCGACTCTCCTTGAGAATCACGGACAGCCTCGGGCTCATCAACTCGATCCGGGCTCTTCGTTCCTCGTCCTTCTCGTTGTCGTGACAACGCGTCCGCATCATTCCATTGAAGATTGCTTTCTCTTACATCAAGAATTGGAGTTGTCCGCTCCAGAAATGTGACTGCGTTCGATGTCTGCGGGCTCCCTTGCTGAACTGCCTGCCGTTGACCTGACAGTGCTTGCCCGAACTGCGGTTGCTCAGGTGGCACTTGCCCTGGCTGTAGTCTGTCCGGATGCTGCACCGCAGGAAGTGGCACAACTTCTGAGCCTGACGGCATGACCCGAGCATTAAAAGCTTCAGGAATTGCATCCGGAGGGTATGAACGCAGGTGCAAGGCCTCCAAATCAGCTTGGTCCAAAGATGCAGTCCCTTGACGTGGCTGCGCACTGGAAGAGTTATTCACCGCAGCGGCCGACCGTGGTTCCGGCGTTGCCTGCGCGCATGCTAAAACCTGCGCAACTAATGCTGCTCGTTGCCCCGTCTCCTTTTCGTTGCCTACTGCGGGCTTATCGCTGGCTGATGCTACGCTTGCCGATATGGGCTTTTCAGAATTCGAAGACACCGCTGTATTATTTAAAGCTGCGACGTTCGCGATGCTGCCACCACCATCAGCCGCGTAGAGAGAGTGCAATGCGCTCTTCAGTTCCAGCGCGGATTGGTATCGGTTCTCCAGCTCCTTTTCCATGCATTTGAGAATGATACGTTTCATGCCCTCGCTAACATCTGAAATCGGAGGTTTTACAAATACAGGCGCTTCCAGCAGGTGCTTGTACATGGTCGAGATCGCCGAGTCACCCTCAAACGGAGGAACTCCCGCAATCATCTGATAGAGAACGCAGCCCAGCGAGTAAATGTCCGAACGGGCATCGGTCGGGGTTCCTCTACATTGCTCCGGGCTCATGT
>JAKFUT010000383.1 GCA_021732565.1 Candidatus Obscuribacterales bacterium | reverse complement strand
GACATCCGGGATGAAATCGACTTTTCAACACCTGGCGTCTCTGCCCGTTACTTTACCCATGACTTGTTTCACCAGCCACGCAAGTGGTCCGTCTTTTGGAATCTTGGCTAACAGCCTTTGGAGGCGCTGGTTTTGCCTTCTATGCTCTTTGCGCAATTCAGAGTTAAGCCAACTGAGTGCGCCGGATGTCTCTTCCCATTCTCGTAGATGACGCTCAACATAGATGGTTGATTCTCGCCTCTTTCTGTGTTGTTCTTCGCTGACGAAAGTCACCGCGTCTTTTCGTCCCAACAATCTCAACGAAACCCAATAATTCGATTGAAACGCAAGTTCCAACAACTCATTGGCGGCCGCATTCTCGCCCCGGGCAAAGAGTTTCAAGGCTAGGGAATAAGCAGCTTTCATTTGTTCATAACCGGGTGATTCGACAATTGCATCAATCTGAGCAGATGTCATTTCAATCTTGCGGATATTCATGAAAACTTCCTCCTGTTGAACGAAATTTGTCCATACAAAAGGTAAAACGTTGAAGCCCCGAAAAAAGTTCAAATCTTTTCTCTGCTTGACTTGACGAAATTCTGAAATTAATCTGCAATTACGACCTGGTCACAGCTCATTCTTTCTTTATAGCAGGCTGCACTGTTCGTTCTTTTCCGTCGTCTACTATTTTTGTGCCATCTGGCAATTCGATCTCTGTTTTTCCGTCGCTCTCTTGAATCTTCATTCCGCTCGGGTATTCGGTTGTCTTGCTAAACGGCGTCTCTTGCACTTTTACACCATCTGCAAATTCCGTTGTTCTGTACCCTCCAGGCTGCTCCGTTACCGTCATGCCGTCAGGATATTGTGTGCGCCGATAACGGTCTGCAATTTCAAATGTTTTTGTGCCATCCGGTTCGGTGGTCCACTTCATGTCGCCTTTTTCGATCGTCTCGGTGCCATCAGGTTTCTGCGTTACTTTTGTTCCATCGCTACCTTCGCCGGTGATCGTCCCGTCGTCTCCTTTGGTAACTACGGTTCCATCCTTGTGCACCGCAACTTCCACAACTTGGGAATTGGTTACCTCAGAGGCAAGATCCACTCCGGCGGTATCTCCAGGACGGGCACCATAAATGTCTGCCACGCCGAAATCCAATACATCATTCTTTATTTCACTTTCGGCGCGCGGGCCGAAATTTTGAGAAACCTGCGTATCCTTCATGTCGGACCAAACACTGCGAGACAAATCAGATTGACTATCATCGCTGGCTTTTTGCATCGAGGTATTATCAGTGATGTCATTTGAATAGGCCTGGTCCTGTGACATGCTTTCTCTCCGGGTGCCGGTGTTACAACCTTCTGACACTCTCTCATGGAGTTTTTAGGGAGATCGTTGGAAAGTTACGGTCAAAATCCGAAACCACAGACAACTTATTCGTCATCACGGCCGGGGGCATCCAGACTGCAGCGGCGACCAACCAGGCTATTTGAAGCTATGAAGAGGAATCATTGCAATCGGCGGAACATTACCTGATTGCGGTCGAGTGAGTACAACTTGATTTCCGAACTCCTTTCCCGCTTCGTAGGCGCTATGAACGACGGTGGAGCGTCTCATTGTGGTTTGTTCCAAATCGAGAGTAGACAGATAATCCTCATTTGCACGTTGAAGCTGGTTACGAATCACCATCAAGCTGTTTCTCGAGCCCGCGGCCGTAGCGCTTTCGCTGGCCACCAGGCATTCTGCTCGTTCTCTCAGTCTTGTCGCCGCGCCTAGCCGAAAGCTTCGCCGCAATGCCGGATCTTTATATGATCGATTACTTTCCAAACGAATCGAATTGATCAACCAGGTTGCCACTTCCATCGTTACCGCGATATTATCTGCGGTGCCAACGAACACAGGAAAATTTCTACTGGCTCCGGTGGTCCAATTGTATCGTTGGGAGTAGTAATAATCGGTGTAGTACAGCGTGCAAGCGGTGTCTAATACGCGTCTTACCCACGGATGTAAGTGGAATTCTGCTTCCACCTCAACTACCTGAATGTCTAGCTCATCGCCGTGTAGCTCACTTATCGTCAGGTTGTGTTTCGCCAGCATCTCCATGGCGAATTGCATTGCAACTTCCCGCTCGTTTTCGTTTTGATTGCCATCAGCCAGTGCGAGCAATTTCTTGATCTTTTCCAGGACTGCTGAATCTGGTCTTGACTCTGACAACTCTGCAATACCTCCAAGGCGAGCAAGTGATCTTGCTGCAAGCAAAATGTTTCCGGGCAAGAGTAGCTACAGCGCTATGGTCATCCACGGGCGATCTATTTTGATCTCAGATTGTCGCAATTGCAGTGTCCGTGTTCAAGAGATCGACTAAATAGCCTAGTCAACCCTTGTGTATATATTTCCTTGCTCAACTAATCGGAGGCTAGATTAGCCCTTCTTACACCGTCACCTCGTTAAGCGCGGGCAGTAAAGTAAAACCTCATTAATGGATACGTGCAGTTTCCCTCGCTATGCGAAAAGCTGCGGGCTGATCGCTCCCGCCAAGAGACCTGAGAGATTCTAAAATTACGGCAATCACATGATTTTGGATGTGCCTCCTCCGGGTCCGGCGAGGCGCGATGTGGGTGGAGACGATGGTTGAACCCCTGCTCGAATTTGACCGATATTCTTTGCCAGAGGCGGGCATAACACCTTGTAGTTCACTTGCACCAATCATGAAGAAGAAAAACTTGCGAAAGAAAGACAAAGGCCGAACGACCCGTCAATTGAGGGGGCAACTGTTCCTGCGAAGAGTGGCTGCACAGGTCGGTTGTTTGCTGCTGTCCGCGTGCATGCTATTGATCGGTGTTCTATACAAGGAAGTGAACTCCTTGTTCCACTTTCTGTTTCACAATAGAAGCTGCGAGGGTGCGCTGGTAGCTCAAGTAGTCTTGTTACTAGCAATCGGGTTTCTGGTCACCAGCTTGATGGTTCAGAAGTGTCCTCGGTGCGAGCACTTACTGGGTGATCCGCGATACAGTTCTGATCCCGATACGTGTTCAAATTGTGGGTTGTCTTTGGGTAAGGCGGGGCTGGGTCATTCTTCAGAGATGCGTATTGACCTTCGAGATGATGGAATTTTTTAGCTAAAAAGCCAGGTCATGCTCCCGCAGCAGGGGAGATTTTCAGAACGGTGGTGCCCGTTGTCGGCTAGTTGGCAAGTCGGCGGAAGCGAAACCAGATACATGAAGCCGCTGCTGCGGATGAGGCGACGGTTCCAGATTCTCGTCCAGCGCTAGCTATATGTGATGATACGATTTCGGGAATTTCGGATACAAAACCGAGTTCTCCGACTCTGTGAGTGCAGAAAGCCTTTTGGGATGAAGATTTTCATGGTTGCGGCCCGACTCTGGATTAATTCAAAGATTTTTCGCCAGAAGTCATACTTTCGCAATACTTGTCCCCTATGGTGGAACTAAGGAACCACCGGGAACAGAAACATGCGAACTGAATTGATGGAAAAGTGCGGAGAGATTGTGACGAGCAGCGTCCACGCTCCTGGAGATGCTGATGAAAGAATGGCGCTGATGTTGTTTGCGGTATTAGTCATGGGTGGCCTGACGGCCGTGATATTACCTCTGTTGGGGACGCATTAAAGATTACGATTCTCGGGGTTGGTGATCGAAGCCGCAGGTTTGGTCGCTACATCCCGCAGTGCCTTTGAGACGGAGAACTGAAGCAACATCAGCTTCACGCTTCGACTAATTGGCATGCAACCAGAATGTGTTGGATTGATTCCCTGACTACCGCCGGCTCCCAAGCCTTCTTGTTGGATAGCTCGACCATTTTGGCAATTTCTTTCTGGCGGTCTTCCGTTACTACCTGTTGTTTCCACGAGTTGTTTCTTTCTGGAGTTCTAGCCGATTGAATTCGTTCGCAAAGCGGCTCGATTCGCCTTCAGAATCCAAAGGCGAGTCAGTGCGACGCGTTTTATGTAAACGCGCAGTCTGTGCTGTCCGTTCTTCATCGGTTAGAAAACAGCTTTGCTAATGGTTGAATCATTTTCCTTCCCCACTAATTGGCGTTTGCCCATCCGCCAATTGCCCAGCCCCGATGAATTAATTATCGCAAAGGTGGCGATCAACGCTGTATCAAACTTGTGGCAGTTTCGTGAAATGCCGAAGTCCGAGAAAATTCGATCTTGGCCGAAGACAGATTGGTCTGCTCGCCGTCCGTCCCGCGTATCTGGTTGATATGGCACTAGCGCAGGACCCACCGGGAGCTAGATGCGTTTGGCTTGATACACACGGTGGTAACTCCACAGTATGGTTCCTGGAGAAAACATACATGAGTAAGCCTGGTAAGAAAGTTTCGGGCACCGGTACGATGATAGGGGCAGCAATTGGATTTGTAATATACAACGTCATCAAGACCATGAATATTTTTCCGACTTCTAACCCGGCGGGCATTGATGGTGGAATTGCTCTTACACAGGGGCTTATTTGCGCTGTCTGCGTCATGGTTTGTGGTGGTATCGGGAAGATATTTGACGTTCAACGCAAATGAGCTGACTGTGTTTAAAACGCAAATTCTTTTCCAACTTTCTCGTCTCCTGTATAGATTCAAAGCAGGATCAATGCGTAGTCGAATTGAATGCTTCTCAAAGTAGACCACGGCAACAGGAAGAGCGAAAGCCAGGAGAGTTTAGTGATGAATGATATATGCGACAGTTACGATCATGAAGAACAGTCTTCAGATCTTCCAACGCTCAGCAGCAGCGAGGGCCTGCTTGCAGACCTGTGGAAATCAGCAGATCGAATCGCAAAGAGAGTCACTGACACCGTCGACACGAATGTATTAGTCGATAAGGCTACCGACATCGTCGCAGACCAATTAAAGAAACTCGGCGTTGATACAGATGCACTCAAGCCGATAATTGATGTGCTGAAAATTGCCCTTAAAGAGATCAAAAACATCAAGTCGATTAATGTCACCGATGACAATGGCAAACCTCGTATCGAAATTGAACGAACGGCCCCTTCCGATTTCGGGTTTGGACCTGCCAAATTTCGAGTTGCCGAAAAGGTAGCGTTCACTGTGGCGCCAGCGGGTGCTGGCATAGCTCTCACCAAGATAGAAGGAATTGGCACTCCAATCGGCAAGCGATCGATAGGCTTGCAGGAAGCTAAAATTGGAATAAAAGACGGGCAGATCGAAATTACTGCCAAGCCGAACCTTGCCTTCGTTCCACCAATTAAAATGACAGTTGATCCAATTAAGCTGCTCAAGAAAGCCATAGCTCTCGCGTACTAAGACTATCAACTGAGCGCCCGTTCGTAGGTGAATAGATCGATCTGCGGATGCCCGATGAAATCGTTGATTCCCCCTACCAAGCGCTTAAAGGGAGGCGAACTGAGCAAAATTGTAAGACTTACAAATAAGAGCTGTGGTGTTCCGCGGCTCTT
>JAKFUT010000023.1 GCA_021732565.1 Candidatus Obscuribacterales bacterium | reverse complement strand
TACTCGTCTGGTGAACAGTTTTGATGGTTCTGGATCTGCGATAACCTTCGTTTGCAATTTACCTTTGACGTTGCTGAGTGCGAGCACGGAACGTGGATGATAGCTGAATCCCGCATTAACCAAGTTTGTACCCCAACTAATTTTTGTGCCACCAATGAGCGAGGCAAACAGCATTCTCTCTTTGAGTTCGCTATTAGCCAAACTCTTCTCTCGTGCATTAATTTCGCTTTGAGCAGTGAACAAACTGTTTTGCATCGAATAGGCGCTCAAACGTCGGGAAAGGTTCGTCAAATTGCGGTCGCTCGACGACTCTGTTCGCGATGCCAATTGCTCAAGCTTCGCCCTATCTGCATCAAGCTCAGAGACAGATTTTATCGTCTGATTATTCAATTCTGAAGAGATTCTCTTGCGGGCAAGGTTGCCCCTAACGTGTGCCACGAAGTTTGCTGTGGTAGGTGTGGCCGCTATGGTGGCACCGGAAATAATGAAGCCGATTCCCCCCGGACCAACAAGACGCGGTCTTCGCCCGTAAGCGCTGAGGGTCCCCAAGAGCGAACCTTGAAAGCCTCCCGTGCTTGATGCTGCGACGGAGAGCAGCGAATTGGTGAGGCGATTGCCGAAGAATCTGTGAGCTCTGACGAAAAATTGGGAGTATTCGTTCAGAGCCAAATCTTTAACGTCGTGGAGGACCCTTGTTTCCGCCATTGCAAGTTCTAAGTCGCCAGAACTCAGTTCCTGGTTTTCAGCAAGAACAGCTTCGCGCTCACTTAATAGTTTGTCAAGTTCGCCCTTAAGGTCAAGTACTCGTCTGTGGGTGGTTTTGATGTCGAACCCTTTGTTCTTGACTTTATGGTCGTTACGCACGTCGAGTGTCGTTTCTGCTAGTATGCCACCAAGGATGATGCAGTGCCCGATAAACAGGCAAAGCGGTCCGGTGCCTGCCGTGGAACGAGTCATTAATTTAGGATGGGCCCGGTATTTCCATCGCGTGGCCGAAATGCTGGTGATGCCGGCATTGGAGCTACCAGAGGCGCCAAGATTATAGAGGAACAAGCGCCATGGTTTCCATTTGCTTACCCTGGTGCATTCAACGCGAAAATTTGTGTTGAGCCGCAGCAGCTCTGTTTCCTTCTTCGCAATTTGCTTTGTCAAAAACTCAATCCTCTGCCCCATCTGGTGGTCAGTGCTCGCGGAGGCCAGAATCTTTGACGCATCATTGCGTGCTGAAGTGGTGTCATTGCCTGCATCGAGCAATGGATGACTCGGTTCCTCAATCAATTTATGCGATGGTTCTGTCGTAATATTCGTCGGCGACATCGCTGTGGGCCCCTCCGCGAGACACACATCGGGCATTACCAGGCTGCGTTGACCTGAATCTCCATCGGCGTCAACTTGTGCATGTGGTGAGTTCATCCAATCGTGGTTCAGAGTTGTCAGATCTTTTGAGAAGCTGCCACGTAGTTTCTGTGCTGGCGTTGGGTCTGCACCCGTGCCAGATACGCTTGATTGGCAAATGAGCGCAATCACCATGGAACGCCCGATTGTTTTGGACAACGATACCTTTCTTCTCGCTGAAGTTAGTTGTCTACTCCGGTCCCAGACCATGTACATGTTTCCCGTATTGATTTAGAAAAGTTGTTAAGGGCTTGTACGAATTCAGCCGGTTAGTTGGTATGCGGGCTGTCCAACGAGAACGCGACGCGTAGTCGAAGAAGAATTCCGTATAGTGCCCAATGGGTTGTTCATATCCAACGGGGATTGTTCGAGCAAGGATGCGACTGTTGCCTATCAAAGCAGATAACTTTTTTCGTTTGGGCCTGGACAGGCGCGATGGAAATAGAACAATTTGGTCACCATAAATCATGTATGTTTTCGCGGTTTTGTCATATTCCCGCAGTCTGATGCGAATACATCCTGCGAATCCTGGCGCAGTTTTCTTCGAAACAACTCTGTTGCTCTTGTTAGCTGCCGTTACGCTCGTGGTCGTAATAAACAGACCGCTTAGCACTAGCAAAGTTATTTTGAATAGATCTTTCATGTTGCCATTCCGCTGAGCACTTGTTGAACCTTTGCTGAGTTAGTCGCGTTGCAGGAGATGTTTTCAGTGATTGAATCAATGCTTTGTCGCTTCACGGGTTTCGTCGTAAAGAATTCGGTATCTTGGAGCAAGAGCAACGACTGTTCATAGAGCCATTCGGGTTCGATGTTCTTTTCGCCACGAATGGACGCGGCGGCAGTTCTGGCTAATTGTGATATCCGATCATCAATATTGTCATCTGTGCTCTACGAAATTGTCGCGAACAAATGATTCCAGAGTAGCACAGGATGCCTGCACGTCGCGAGTTGACCATCTAATGCAGTGTGAACCATGGAGGCTAGTACTTAAGGCTGGCGGAGAAAAATTTCTGAGGGAAAGATTGCCAGACAGCGGCGTTTCTTCGCAGTCGCAGATTAAACTTTCTCATGACGTTGAACCCTTGGCATGATTTTTTCGTTTATCAGATGAAGGCGATTCATCATAAGGAGAGTAATCATGCAATTGGTAGAGTCACAATGTGAAATACAGTGCCAGTGCGGTTGGTCGGAGGCAATGAAGTCAGCATGGGATGCCGTCTCACGAGAAAAATACGTTGAAGCGGAACTCCTGGTCGAACGAGCTCTGTCCATCGCGAAAGCCAATCAATCAGCTGACCAACTCTTTTACGTATATGCAGTATACGCCTCGCTCATGTCTTTGACCAAACGTGAGGACGAGGCCGAAAAAGGCTTTAAGAACGGGCTTTTGTACAGCAACAGTATCAAGAGTGAGGACGAATTCTCGTACATGACTATGCTTTTGGATTTTGGTTTTTTCCTGTACCGAAGAAAACGAGTCGCGGAGGCTCGACCCTTGTTTGCCGCGGCGACAGCAATAGCCGTCAGGACAAGAGAATTTGACCGTATAAGTCTTCCCGCTATGGCCGCTCTGACGGTCTGTCATATCATTTCGGGCAATATTGATTTGGCTCGTCAATCATGTAGCCAGGCCCTTAAAGAACACTTCCGAAAATATGGACCCGGAGATCAACGAACGCGCCAGTTAAGAGACCTGAAGTCTTTCATCGCTGAAATAGCTGATAGCGGTATCCCTGGATCCAAAATTTTCTTTGCAATGGATGACAAAACCGGAATTGAAACTTTTTACGTCCATGAAATGGAAGGTGCCGTCAGTGCATCAGTGGAAGTCGATGGCTCACTCACAGTGCTCAGCCCGGTTCAAGGGCGGCATCTGGAGTTTTCGCTTTCTTGAGACAGTTTCAGAATCCTCCTGAATTGAAGACTTCCTGACCCGGTGTTATATTATGAGTGGGCTGGAAGTCCCGCTTCAGGGCATGTGTAGCCCATTGCGCTCTCAACCATCAAACTAATGTTGAGAACTCGACTCTCAGCATAGAATCATTCACGTTCAGTGAGCTCAGGATTAGATGCCAATTCCCGCATCGATGGTGCGTCGACAGTTCCTCTTCTTTCGGAGTAGCGACAGATCCTCAACCAGGCGCGACCGATCTCTTGTTCGGACAAGTTCGCCATTGAGCACTTAAACTTAACGTCTGCGTAGATAAGACGGGTTCGGATGGTTGTTATCCGCAAAGCCCTGCCAGCCAGTGGCATAATCCCGGAAACGGCCGGACTCTACCATTTGTTCCAGTGCGATTAATTGCACTCGAGTTTGGGCTATTGATGCAGTGCGATCTGGAGGCTGACCTTGCACGGCTCCGGCTCCTATGACCATGGTTTCATGAATGAAAGCTCCCACTCTTCCTTGTTGCCCGAGGTAACCTAAACCAGGTCGGCCATTAGGATACACAAGGGCACCATGTGCACCGTCGGAACTAGGATGTATAAGTATGTGACGAACGTCCGGGCCTGCGGGCAATCCAGCCTCTCCCCGAATGGCGTTTGGTACTGCAAGTCCTTCATTTACGAAACGGAATTCCGTTCGAGCATTAGGATCGGGTTGGTTAATTCCGCCCACGCGGCCATCGAAATAATGTTGAAGAACTCGACTGTAAGCATAAAATCGTTCACGTTCAGTGAGCTCAGGATTAGATGCCAATTCCCGCATCAATGCGGCATGAGATGGTGCGTCGACGTTTCCTCTTCCGTCGGAGTAGCGCTGCAATAAATCTCTTGCAACTTGGTGCAGTTGCTCTCCACGTTCGTTCCGAACAGGGGGATCCCCGGCCTCGAAATGGACGCCCGGCCATTCGCCCCACTGGTTACGTCCGATCGGATGGTCCGGGGTTGGGGTTACAAATCCGTTTGCATCTCGTCGATAGACCACTTCATTACCAACACGATCTCTTGTTCGGACAAGTTCGCCATTTGGATTTCTCCATTCTGTTTCGCCAGTTTGACGATTATGGGTTTCACGATAACGGAGCGCATCACCAGGCCGTGGACCATATTCATACCGCTCCACGGCTGTTTGGCGTCCATTTAGATCATAGTGTTCTGCGGTCACAGGCCTTCCATTTGCATGTTTGATCTCCGTCATTCTAGTTTGCCCATCGGGATAGAACTTTGTGGTGGCTGTTCGCTGGCCTTGTTCATCCATAGTGGTATGGGAACGTCTGAGTCCATTGCCCCAGAACGATGTTTCCGATGATGGCGATCCGTCGGGACGGAATCTAGTCTCTGTTCTTGTATTTCCGTCATGGCGAATTTCGGACGTTCTGGTATTGCCATCTGCGGCATACATCGTCTCAACAGCCGGATTACGTCCTGTTTCATCGAATTGAACAGTGTTTGTGCGGCGGCCTGTTTGTGGGTTGAAATTATCTCTGACTCCGGGTAGACCAGTAACTTTGTCGAGGATGGTTTCCGCCGTGCGTGCTCCCGCAGCATTGCGCTCAGTTTCCCGAGCAGGGACTCCATTCTCATACTGAGTGCTAACGACCGAACTTACTCGCCCTTCGCGATAATGTGTTCTTCGTTCCGGTCCATGCTCGCCATATGCGCTGTCTACATGATCGAGTTCACCACTTACGCCAAATGTTCGATGCTCTCTCACCCGCCCATTATCGTAGAGAATTTCTTCGGAAGTTCTTTGGTTGCCATGGAATTTTCTTTCCACACTTCTGCTACCATCGGGATTGTACTCAACTTGATGAGTCGGCCGCCCTGCATGATCAAATTGAGTGACAGAGCTTGGCCTTCCATCATGGTTGTAATTGGTTTCAACAGAACGAACACCATCGCGATACTCCGTGCGACTCTGTACGCTTCCATTGGAGGGATGGAAGGTTACTTCTGATTCGAGGCGTCCTCGTGCATCGCGAACAACTTGAGGGGGCACTGGACGGTAAATCATGTTTTGAAGTTCAGGTCGTGCTGCGCTGTCTTGTTGTCTGACGATGGGATTTTGTAGCTCTTGCGGGGCAGCACCTGCAGCGCGGGCTGCTTGTCCGGCGATGGGATTTTGTAGCTCTTGCGGGGCAGCACCTGCGGCGCGGTCTTGTTGTCCGGTAATGGGATTTTGTAGCTCTTGCGGGGCACCTGCAG
>JAKFUT010000121.1 GCA_021732565.1 Candidatus Obscuribacterales bacterium | reverse complement strand
GTTAATGGCATCGATAAACATAGTGCGTTGAGACAGCAACCATGATCGTAGCGCCGGATTACTAGTTCCGGGAAGTAGTTCCAGGCATTCGTCATACTGGCGGAGTCTGGCTAATTCCGCAAATGCCCCACCGTATGTTTCTGCCAATTCTTCAAAATTGGACGCCATCCGAGGCTCGGGCCAAACCCGCATAATTTTGGGATATGGACGCCCGGGTTGAGTGGACCATGCCACGTCTTTTCCGGTCGACAACGCTTTGAGCCGATGTTCTGCGCGAAATCCATAATAATTATTTGGGAATCGCTCAGCGGCAATTTCGTAGGATTGACGTGCAAGGTCTTTCTTGCTGAGCTGTTCGTAAAGCTTTCCGGACCAGAATGCGAGCCTGCCAGCGGCTTTTGTCTGTGGATAGCGCGTAAGTGCATCGTGAGCCAGAGTAAGAGCGTGCACATAAGTTTGTTTCTTTTGGTCTTTCACCTCATTCCAAAAAAGCCACCAGACGGATTCCGGTGCAAATTCGGAGGTGGGGAACGTCTTAATAATGCGTTGAAAATAAGGTGCAGCTTCCGCACCAGACAGTCGCGTTGCAATGTTCCACAATGCTGCATCAGCATGTTGGGGTTTGAGTTCTAGAATGTCTCGCCATAATTGGATGGTCTGTTCGCGGGTGAGCGGATGTGCCAGTTGAGTTGCTGCATTGACATAGTGCTTGCTGTCCAGGTTGAGACGGATGCCATTGAGCAACATGGATTTGGCGTCATCGTAGCGCTTGAGGTTTGTCAAACAGATCGATTTACTGAATGGTCTGACTTCCGGACCCGCTGCTTCCCATTGCGCCAGTGCGATGGCCCAGTCACCACGGACGAAGTAAGCCTGGCCGAGCAGTTCCCGATCCGCGCTGGTCAATACCAGGGAGCCTTGTTGAGAAAACTGTTCCATTCGAGTGGCTATATTTGAAGCGAAGCGCCCGTCGGGACTCTGCTTTAAGTATTCGCGAAAATAAACTAATGCTTGTTCGATGTTCTCCTTGGACACTTGTTGATCCGGACCGGCTGATGACAGCAGGCCTTCTCCAAGAAAATATCCGCTTCCCGAAGCTTGTGGCGTGCCTGCGGCCTCCTTGCGTACTGAAAGGAATAACTTCTGTGCTTTATCCATCTCCCGGGTGCGGCTATACGACTGAGCAAGGCTGTACTGTGCAAGCGCGCGAGTCTTCTTATTCTCTGAATGTGTCAGAACAGCATCGAGTGCGGTGCGAATTAGCTGCTCATCATCCATACGCATCGCTAACTCACAAATATGCCACTGGCATCGTTCAAATAATGGTGTAAGTTTGCTTGCTTCTTCAAACAACGAAAAAACTTCGTTTTCAGATCCGCTTGCCGGATCGGTCGTGACAGACTTACTTTTCGGTGGCATCTGTCTGAACAGTTCTCTTGCTAAAACATAGGCGGCCTCTCTTCGCTCATGTTCATTGGTTCCGCTTTGATCATGTAGCTCACGCAATCTGGCGATGAGCTCTTCGGCCGGGAGAGTACGAGACTCGGTTAGTATTGTCGAGAGTGAGCTGACAGCCGCGCTTGCTGCATAACCCGCAGCAAATCTGTACATGTAAATTTTCGACTCAACAATTGCTGAGTTGTGTAGAGGCTGACACGGAACAAAAAACAGACTGAGAACAAGGGCCGTTATTGCCGAAGCTGTTGCGACAATGTGTACCTGCCGACGAGGAATCCTTGGTAACCGGAGCATTTGGTTGACCTCTCTTCTTGTCGGATGGAGCACTGCTTGCATACGATTCTAACGGTCTCGGTTCGAAACCGATGTTTCAACTGCTTCACAAAGAGGTATTGAGGCTTCTCAAGTGATTCGCGGAATGGTTGTCAGCCCTCCGTCATCGTCACACCACACTTCGACCCATGGTTCCGCACCGCGAAACGTCCAAAGCACGAGCTTTCCTAGATGAGCTTCTGCCTGGTAGTCATCTGAGTCGGGCCAGAACGTGTGCCAGCCGCCAAGAACAGCAACGACAGAATCGTCCCAAAGAGGGCATCGTTTCCTGTATTCCTCGTCGTACGCAGCATCTATTTGAGTGATCGCTTCCACGTTTGATCTTTCTTGTGTAGCTTCTGCAAACCATAGTTCGGTGAGTTTGCTGCCGCATACGTCTAGAGCTTCCATCGGAGGAATGGACAAAATCTCGTAACCGAAAAGTTGAACTCCATCAATTCCCTCTTCCGGCAGTCGAGTTGCGTCGTTAGAGACCGCGGTGAAAGCAAGGTTGTCGTTGTCTTGATAAAGGCTGAGGCATCCACGAAGGGGATATCCATGGTTGGCCAACCAGTCGCAATCAACCGTTATCCAGTGGCTCCACGAGCCGGGAGGCGGTGGAACAATTCCGGTTCCGTTCCAAATGGCGACGGGCCGACCTGAACCTTCTTCGTGGAGACACAGACTCGGACGAGCCAGTTTCAGACCTTCGTCTATTATTTGTTGACGGCTGAAAAACATGAACAGGTTCGCTTCTTGTTGACGTTGATTCTGTATCGCGAGCTAGCATTATATATTCTTGCATCAACTCATTTTGAAATTCTTTGAGCGTCTGGCACGAAACGAGCCAACCCAACTTCAGCCGGCCTGTCGGCTTGTAGATTAATTGGGTGACTCAGTCCGTGAAAAGCGTGGAACGTTCGAGCCTCCCACGTGTTTATCAACATGGATGCCTGCTTACTATTCTGAGAGAACGATTTCCATCCGTCTGTTAATGGCCCGATGTAATGTTTTCGCGCTAGCAATTTTGTACGACGATACAGATTTTTCATCGCCATTTGAGATCCAGATTTTGTCAAAGTAATTTCCGGTTTAGGCGCATTGTACGATTCTGCGTAACCCCTTGGGCTACGAACCCGGTTGCACCTGGTACAGCTTGCGTGGAAGCTCGCAAACAATTGCGGAGCCTCAGGAGTTGCATTGTCAAACACCGAATAGTTTGTTTGCCACGACGGAGTGGTGGGCTTTCGCGGAAGCACATCCGACCGAAATTGTGCATGCAGGTTGAAACAGTGGATGTGACTTGCGAGTTCGTACTCTGCCGAACATGCGAAATCAGTTTTGCCTGAGCTGCGTCGGGATAGCGTCGTGTTCCACTTGAGGTGAACTCGTGACCATGTACTATGACGTTTGTCGTTTGCCGCACGTCACGTTGTTGCTAAACTGATCGCATTGGATCGTGCAATGCCAATTGAGGGACACGCGAGCAATCCTGATGGTTTGTTCCCTCGTCTCGGGGTGCGGTTTGGCGATCGTGCGGGATGCCCGAGAAACACTTTGATGCACTTGCACAAAGTGCAGCTGCCGCACGCATGTACATGCCGGTCTTTGCGGCGGCTATCGTCCCGCTGCACCGCCATCCATGGCAGATGCGTCCCTTTCTTGGCGTTCACTGTTCCTCCTCGAGGGGCGCCTTGGGCAGGGGGTGCTCATACAATCCGCAGGTGGGATGTGCACGAAAAGAAGGGAAATGATCACTTTTCCTCCTAAGAAGTTGGAGGGGGACGTAAAGAGAAATACTGAGAGGAAAAAGCTATGCACCGGAACCTAATTCTCTGTCTATCGCTTCTGATGATTACATGTGCTCCAGCGGGTGCCCAAATTGTGCCCAAGACTGGTGTTAGCAGCGAAGTTGCTCCGGTGAAAGTGGAGACTGCAAAGGTTGAAACCGCGCCTGGTGCGACCAAAATCGATGCCGGGTCCAAAGTTGCTGACACCGTTGAGAAGACGGAAGTCAAAAAAACGGAGCCTGCTCGGCAAGAGAGAGAGGTTGTTTCCTCGACTAAGGCTGATGAAGCTCCTGAAAGCGAAGACCTTTCTGATGCCGGTATAACCTTTGATTCGGAAAAGCTTGCGCCAAGTGAACCGCCGACTGAACAAAAAATCGCCCAAAAGCCGGCAACCCCTGCTGCTATGGTGGAGACGAAGACCGCATCGGTTCCTGCCGCTTTAACATCCGGTGATACAGTAAGACAGCCCGGACTCCAAAATGCAGAATGTCTGTTCAATGTCATTGCCAATGGAGTCATAATTCTAGGAATCGCTTGGGCTGGTCCTTCGCTCATCATGGGTTTTATGCGGATGGGTGCTGGTGAAAGTGGCGGTCTAAAGGCTGTCATGCACGTTGTTCTCAGCGTAATTGGTCTGATGGCTATGCCCGGTGTAATCAACTGGTTGGTTGCTGCAGGGCGCGATGCTGGCGTGTTCGTCGGCTGGTAAGTGAAACCCGCGAGGTTCGTCGCAAAGTGTTGTTGGCACGGGTTACAGGTAGCTGTAACCCGTTTCTCATTCGGTGTGACTTCGAAGGACAGAAGTTGGATGCTGGTACCTGCAATCGATAGCCTTCTTCCAAGCTCCGGAAGTCTATCGACCAGCCCCTCTCCACGAACACCTCATTTTTGGAATGTGGAAACTATTAAGGCACAGTTAAGAGAAGGGCGTTGTCAAGCGCCCGCGAATAGAATGTCTACAGGAAGAAGGCGCAATTGCGCAGGCGCGATGACGGTGGCTAATTGCCGCCGCCATTCCTGCTTGCTGCTACGGGTGGTGGGAAATGGAAGAAGTCAAAGATAGTATCGCTGCGGTGGATTCGAATCTGGATCTATCTATAGATCACAAGAAACGCACCGTTATGGATGCCATTAAAGAACAAGGTCTGAGAGTAACGACTGCGCAAATTGCTGCTACAACAGGCTTTGCCATCAACGAAGTGAACCGCACGCTCAATGGAATTGCCGCTGAAACGGGAGCCGTGTTGCAGGTGGCAAGTGACGGAACGCTATTCTATTGTTTTGCGGATAACTTTATTCAGCGTTATGCTTTAACGGGGCTCAAGCGCGATGTGCAGAATAGCTTAGTTTTCATAGCCCGAGCCGCCTTCTATGTTGCCAGAATAAGCTTTGGTGTTGTGCTAGTGGTGTCGATTCTGGTGGCAATATTATTGATCATCATCGCGCTTTGTTCGTTGGTTGATAATGGCGGTGGTGGTGGCGACTTTGGCGGCGGTGGTGGTGGTGGTGATTTCAATGTCGGCTCCTCCGGTAGCTCTGGTTCTCGACCCGCCGCGCGACCGCGACGTCCGAAGAAATCGAAGCAGAGTTCTGGTTTCTTTGATCTGCAGTCCTTCAGCGATGCGTTTAGCTGGAACTATACTCCAACGCATCAGCGCAAATTGGAAAAGTACAAGAAAGGAAATTTCTTTCTGGAATGTTTCTCATTCTTATTTGGCGATGGAGATCCGAATGCCCACTTGGAGGAAGAGAAGTGGCAGCTGATTGCAAATACAATTGAGCATAACGGGGGCGTTGTAACTGCAGACCAACTTGCTCCGTACACAGGAATAGATCCTTGCGATGATGCTTGTGTCCTGCCTGTTCTGCAGCGGTTTGATGGAGTCCCTGTTGTTACTGATTCAGGAAACATAGTCTATGGTTTTGAGCAATTTCGTTGGTTACCTTCACTTGATGCAGATCGCTGTGCTTTGAGCACATCATCGGTATCAAGT
>JAKFUT010000331.1 GCA_021732565.1 Candidatus Obscuribacterales bacterium | reverse complement strand
AGAAACTCTGGGACCTACTGGGTCTTGGAGAGGTCGCCAGTCGACTACCTTACATAGCCTGATTCTGAAAAGGCCTGCTATGTATGGGCTCCGGGCAGCCAAGTGGCAACGAAAAAGAAACTCAGGTTAGAATATTCTGATCGGCTTTATTTTGTACAATTGCTTTCGAAAAGCATTCAATCGCTTCACCATGTCGCTCCATTGCATTGAGTACTTGTCCGCGCCTGCGCAAGTTCCAGAAGTCAGCCGGTGCTAACGCGGCGGCTTTGTTATAGTCGTTGAGCGCAAGCTGATAATGGGTAGCACTCCTATGCCAGCTGCCACGTTCAAAGTAAAGTTGCGCGGTAGGAGCAGTTGCAATCTGTCGGGTAAAATTGGATACCGAAGAGATAGTCCATGCCAGCAGCCCGTTGCACATAACGATGAAAGGAAATGCCAGTGTCAAAATCAGCCCGATACTATTCTTTGTGGTCTTACGATTGAAAACTCGTTCCATTTCCGACTTCAAGACCAGGAGAACCACATACCCCATAGCCCAACAAGTCAGAACCATTCCTAGTTCCAGGTCCATATATCGGCCCAGTAGAGTAGCCGTTACGGCGGGACATTGAAGCAGGAATGTGAGCAACACCCCCAGCCATATGCGTCTTCGCTCATCGCTTGTTATTTCTGTTTTGTCTTTGGTCAGCCCTGCAAGAGAAGTGTAGTAGCGAAATGTACAGACAAACGCGAACGTCGCATAACTCAGATAGAGGGTCCAGCCTGCTAACGATGCAGCCAGTCCACCACCCATGATGGTTCCACAGAGCATCGCCGCAGTAGCAATTAATGGCGTAACGGGCAAGCTGTTGCAAAAGAGAAAAAACGCAACACCACGGGTCGGTTCAGGGCATTGCTTTTTAGCTGCAGCGAATTTGTGCAACTTCAGAACGGCCAGCACCCAATACACTACAGCGAAGAGACTGAGAAGGCCAATCACGTAAGTAAGATAGGGAGAATGTGCTAGCTCTGCGGGTACAGCAGGAGTGCGCAGACTAGTAAGTAGCGATACTGCTGAGACTGCCCCCAAGCCAGGCCAGATCAGCGGGAGCCCGGGCATTGCAGCCTGGTCTTGTACCGCGGATTTTGTCAGCGCCATGGTCTCAGTTGAAACCGCTTTCAGTGCGTTGGCCAATTCCTCCATGGATTGCACACGAAAGTCGACTTGCTTTGAAAGAGTACGGCAAATAATCCGGTCTAATTCCTCCGGAATCTTTATGTTCGCAGCCACCCTGGAAGGCGGTTCAGGGAGCTGGTTCAAATGCTTGAAGAAATAGTCTTCAACGGTGGAAGCCTTGAAGGGTTTCTGCCCGGTGAGAATTTCATACATAAGGCAACCAAGAGAATAAATATCGGAACGAGCATCGGTGGGTTCACCTCCGCACTGTTCCGGACTCATGTAAGGCGGGCTACCGACAAACTCCCCTGTTTTCTCGCTGTCAGTGACAACCAGTTTAGCGGTGCCAAAATCGAGAATCTTAACCTCTGGTGCGTCCGTTTCAATTTTCGAAACCAGAATGTTCGATGGTTTTAGATCTTGATGGATCATTCCGTGAGCATGCACTTCGGCCATGCCTTCACAGATTTGAAGGAAGACATTAATGGCAATTTTCAGCGGAAAAGAACCCACCATCTCCAAAATCTGGTCAAGACGTTTTCCCGCAGCATAGTCCATTACTATGTATGGCTGGGGCTGCAAGCCAAAATCAATTACTTTGACTATGTTTGGATGTGACAGTTCGCTCAGTGCTCGTGCTTCGTTTTCAAATCTGTGCAACTTAGCCGCATTGTCTATAAGGTGTGGATGCAAAAATTTAATCGCTACATCCTTACTGAGAGCGAGGTGTCGTGCCCGGTATACATTTCCATGTGCACCACTTCCACAAAGCGAATGGATCTTATACTTTTCATTTATAGTGATGCCTTCCATCGAATCAGAAAAAACGGGCACCAGCTCAGAGTTGTCGTTAGGACAGAGATTGCCGACAGCAGTAGAATACTCATGCCCGCATTGAAGGCACTCTTGATACAAGGGCTCCCTTGTCGTTTGGGTTATCATTGCACGTTACCTGATACCGCGCCTTTTTCAGTAAGGGCATCCGCTACTTCGTATTCGAGGTACCGATGATCGCCATTTTTAATGACCCATTCGAGTTCTTGATTGGCCAATGCGAAATTTTTCTTGCGCCAATAATCAATGGCTGAATAGAAATGTGCCTCTGTCATGTCTTGCTCTTTGGATACCCGAGCAAACATTTCAGCTCTTGTCAGGCGTCCGGCCAGGAACAGAGCCACCGGTCGCGGCCAGCCATTGCCAATGTTGCTAATGCACCGGTTGAGCATCGACATCGCTTTCTCTTCTTCTTTATTGAGGCTGGCTCCTATGAATGCTCCCAGATAGCAGTAAGGTTGATCGCCGTGGTCATCAATATCGCTCGCAGCAGACAATGTATTAAAGGCCTCTGTGTAGCGGTGGTTCATCAGATAACTCCATCCCAAACGCTCTTCCAGATCGTAATTGTTGTGGCCGGTTTTATCGCATATTGTTTCGAACTGGGGCAACTGCTTTGCATGGCCTTCTTCATCTGCGTTCCTAATTGTTTCTCTAATTTCATTTTGCAATGAAGCCTTGTCTGATATCTGCACCGTGATTCCTTTGTCCGTTCGTTTCACCACCACAGATAGTGGCAGCTCTTGCTTCGCCATAATTGCACTGTCGACTCTGCCGAACACATCTTGCTCAAGGAGCCCCGTGGTCAGAAGCAGGAGAATGAAGATTGCACCGGCAGCAAGTTTGAGACGTTTTTGCGAAATACTCATGACAGTAGAATTTTCCGTGAACACCTTCAGGTCGTTTATCAATATTTGTAGAAAACCAAAGGCCATTGACCATCCGGCGAAGGCCAGAACGGTGCGCAACAAAACGCTGTAGGAGTTCGGCGGCAAATGGTACAAAAGAATGTAGGGAATTAAACTCATACCGGCAATACAAGCGCAGAGCAGGCGTCCGAAAGGAATGTCCCCTCGTCCCGATCTTTCCGCAAGAAACGAGTGAAAGTCCATAAACGGCAGCAGAAAGAGATAAAAGCATGCGGTCGAGAGCAATGTGCACGATAGCCAGCACGGTATCACCCCGATTGAAACGTATTCCAATATCGACGTTGCAAATGGAGCGAGCGGGGCGACCGCCACTATGAGAGCGCTGCACAACGGGTTGATTCGCAGTTTGAAGCCTGTTTTGGCGATGGTCGACTTCAAGGCAAATACACACCAGATCCAGTAGATTCCCCCTGCAAGCGCCAGCGTCAGGAATAGTGAGGCTGTAGCTGTCACCCAGGCGCTTTCTTTAAGAGCGGTGTTATCATTGACACCAAGATAGAGTGCCAGTAATGGAAGCGCTATCACTGCCTGAAGAACACCGATCCAGGCCAATGGAAAGAACCGCTGCTTATCGGCCGCGGACGTGTTTGTCAAATTCGCGGTGTCGAGAGCAGTCTCTAACGCAGACATAGTGACAAAACGCGCATCACGCTCTTTAGCCAGACATGTAAAAACAATTTGTTGCAAGTCTACTGAAATTTTTGCGGACGGATTGGCTTGTAACAATGGAACAGGCATTTGCATTATCTGTTTTCGAGCAATATCCAGAGGTGAGTCACCTTCAAATACGACACACCCTGTCAACGTTTCGTACATCAGGCATCCCAGTGCGTAGATATCGGAACCTTCGTCTAGTGCCTGCCCCAGACATTGTTCGGGGCTCATGCAGGTGATGGTGCCTAGCGTTGCTCCAGTGGCCGTAAGGCTCGTTTCGGCCATTTTTGCAATACCGAAATCGAGCACTTTTACCTTTGGGTCGTTGATGTCACCAACGAGATAGATGTTTGCCGGCTTTAAATCACGGTGAATAACTCCAGCCTCATGCGCATGGGACAGGGCCTGACAAATTTGCTTGAATATGGGCAATGCCCTTTGCGGTGACAGCGGGCCCGCTGCCAGAACATCAGAAAGCGCTTTCCCTTCAAGATACTCCATGGCAATGAAGGGTCGTGGTCTCCAGCCATGGTCGCTTACAGCAACCATGTTGGGGTGGCTGATGGAACTCAAAATGCGAGCCTCTCGCTGAAAGCGCAGCAGACTTTCTCTATCTCGAGCCATGTGCGCGTGTAACACTTTAATAGCAAGAGGCTTCTTGAGGTGAATATGTTCAGCCTTGTAGACTGTGCCCCAACCGCCTGAGCCGAGAGTCTCAAGCAGTAGATAGCAGTCCGCAAAAATCGTACCTTCAGGGGTCAGAATGCTGCCATCGTTCGAACATGTCGCCTGGTCTGTCTTAGTATCCAGGGATGCTCTCTTCTTGCACAAGGCACAGACGACTTCTGTGATCCGCGGTTTGTCTTCTGCGCTAAGCGGTTGGTTTACTGTCATCTATTATTTGCTTTGAGAGGTCTGAGGGTTATGTACCACTGCTGAGTTAGCGGTAGACCGGTTTACCGTTACGAATTTGAAACCAGAAGAAGTGGAGTCTTTCAGTCCTGCAGTTAAGTTTGCTACATGATCGTTGCAAACTTATGTCTGGGCTCTGGAATCGTCATCACCTCCACTTGAAATTCATGATCGGTGTCAGAGGTTTGTTATCCGCTCGTCACCGATTTGTTAACTCCCGTGAGGATACTTACCTTAGGCTAATGGAAGATGACAAAACATCAGCGGAGAAACTATGTCTGAACAGGAATTTGAGCCCGCGCCCACTGACCAAATGAAAAGACAAGTCGATCGTGTCGAAGACTTGACCGAACATGCAAAAAAAATGCTTGAAGAATTCTTCAAGCCACGCGAACCCGGTCTTGCTGACCAACTCAACCAGAGTCAGTCCGAACAGAGTCTGATCGATTTAAAAGTCATTCCCGATTTGCAAATCTCGAAAGGAACGAAAGAAGGAGCAGGCGCTCCGGATATTCCAAATCCAGGAAAACTAACCGAAGACAATGAACAATCGAAAGCTCCCCGGGATAAAAACGAATATCCTTTCGGAGAAGAACAGCAGGGCCGCGAAGGCGGGGGAGGAGATGGAAAGCAGAGGAGTGAAGAAGGAGGGGGAGAAGGAAACCAGGGGAATGGAGAACAAGAACAAGAAGAACAAGAACAAGAAGAACAAGAACAAGAAGAACAAGAACAAGAAGAACAAGAAGAAGGACAAGAAGGAGAAGGAGAAGGAGAAGGAGAAGAGGAAGAAGAAAAGCAGGGAAGTGAAGGAGAAGGAGGTGGAGGTGGAGGTGGAGGTGCGCCTCACGACAAGACTTCGGTGGAGACGGAGTCGGTTAATGTGGACGGAGAGACAGAAATTCAGCGATTCTCCATAGTTACCGATCCCGAAGGGAAGGTGAAGAGTCGCACCAAGATGGGCTAGCGCCGCATAGTTGGCACAAAACCTCAACTGCAGGCCAATAAGCTTCAACACTGTCGACTGCAGCAAGGGAACCGCAATCTGCCCAATCGGTCCAACCACATTCTTAATATTCACCTGTTCAGCCTTCTTTTCAGAGCTGACTACCGCAACTTACCGGTAATCAGCTCGGTTGCGCTATCGGTTCGGTAAGGAAATTGGAAGCGAAATGAGCGACGGAGGAGCGAAACGGAGCGTTTTAATAAGTATCCCAAACACGCAATCAAGTCTGCTTCGATAACAGCTTGAAAGGAAAAATTTAGTAGAT
>JAKFUT010000398.1 GCA_021732565.1 Candidatus Obscuribacterales bacterium | reverse complement strand
GAAGCATTGGAGTTCCTCGTGCAGCGACAGAGTAGTGGTGGCGATACCGCATGTACCAGCAAGGCTTGAGCTTCCTTGCATTTCTCTGTCTAAGTGCACTGGCCATTGCCGGCACCGAGGGGAATTCGTCATAGCCTCTTGTTGAAATCTATTCTTGAGAACTTGAACGATTCACTTAAGCGCCGTTCGGCCGGAAGCTCGAGCGTTGCCTTACGATTAACTTCCGGGAGTAAAGGTCTCGGAATTGTTCGGGACAAATCCGACTGCATTGAGGAGCGTTGCCTTACGATTAACTTCCCGGAGTGAAGGAGTGCTGTGGCCGTAGCCCCAGAAAACTCGGTCCGACCTTACAGTTTTGAACGTCAATCTTTCGCCACACATCGCCAGTAACGTAAGGCTCTTCCTTTAGCCAGGCGTCCAACTCCTCGCGAGACTTAAATTCGCAGATCAAAACCGAGCCTGTCATCTTCCCGTGCTCATCCAGAATCGCTGCCCCATAAAGCATCTTTCCCGCATCACGCATTTTGTCGCCGAGGGCAAGGTGAGCTTCTCTCACGGCTAATCGCCGTTCCAACGCCTTTTCATCCGTACCGTCATATCCAGTAATCAAGAACTGCATCGCTACTCTCCGACTATCTGCTTGCTGCCGAGCATTGTATCGCAATGGCCAATTCTTCAGACTTCAGAGGTCCAAGACGTTACGGTCTTCACAGCCTCGTCGCAACGGCATGTCGCATGAAGCTATCACACCATCGCACCTACTTGATTCTCCCTGTCTCCACCCATTCATCATCGGATGATTCGTAATTTTGATAGTGAACCAGATATCGACTGCCATTCACCTTCACTATCGTCGCGGGGTAATAGTCTCCTTCATAGAGCACTTTCACCTTCGTACCAACTATTAGCGAGTCTCCCGCTGAGGTAGGCTTCTGAGCGGCGCTGGCTGGATTGGCAGTCCTATTCTTTTCTCTCACGGACCTTGCCCCAAGAGGTCGAACATCAGAGAGTGGAACAAAAACATCATCACTGGCGCTATCCCACCCGATTTCCAACCAGTGTACCTTCGCCTGACCGTCTTTTACTTCAAGCAATTTTGCTTTCCACCAATCTCCTTCATACTTCACTTCGACATTTTCGGGAGCACGTTCCCCCGGATCACGAACCGTGGCGAAGACAAATCCTCGATCAAATCCGTTGCCACTGTCTACGGTGGCATCCTGCTCTTCCAGCTGTTTCATTTCGTGCTTTATGTAGGAGCCCAGTTCGTCGAAGGTGATAACGCCATCTCTGTTTTCATCGGCGTAGGCATGGCCCTTCAATGTGTCCAGCACAGATTGCGAAAACGTCCAGTTCTCGGTCGACGTTTGGGACGTTACCGATGAGGTCAGCACGCCATACTTAAATGGCGGATTAGCAGCTTTGAGCGCCTCAGCTAATGAACCGGAGCAACAACAATCAGCCAGCACTATAAGTTGACTTCCTTTGAAGTTGTTCTTGAGAGTGTTAGCGATATCTCGGGCAGAAAGACAACTCTTGTTGGTAGCTCCGGCATCATAGTTTGCCAGATACCCGTTGTTGTGGTCGTCTAGCCAACCATGACCGCAATAATAAAAGAGAAACGTGTCACCCGGTTTCGCCTGTGAGGCTTCACTCTTAAGGGCAGCCATCACATTGGGAAGGGTTGCGCTTTCATTGTTTAGATATACAATTTGGTCCTCGGGCACGCCAGCATTCTTAAAAAAATTCACCAGCTTCTTGTCGCGCCTGTTCTTAACGGAGAAGGGCGACAGATCAGCAGATTTCCACCTTAACACGCCCACTACAACGAGTCTGATAGCAGCCGGCGACCAGCCCGACGAAACTGCCGCGCCCACGGGTGTAGAAGAGGCAATCCCGGCGATGAAGCCGGCACATATCAAGAACAATGCCAGTCGGCGCCGCGGGCATAGCTGTGGGCGCACGGTGTCGGCGTTTCTCATAAGCTTCCTCGCGAGTTACTGGTGCCGCCTGCAGCCAAATCTGCCAAGCCATATTCTAGAAAGCAGTCCATAGATTGTCTTATTTAACCCGGCGAAATTCTTTTTGGCGGATACTCCCTTCTATCCTCCCCGATACTTGACGTCGCTTCCGCGAATATCACCGTCTCTTGTCTACAACAAAAAATCCTTTTCGCCTAATATGCCAAAATACTGTTGGATCTGCCCAATTCTCTGGCATAAGAAAATATGTCGTTACCATTCTGCAGCCCGAGAGCAGATGAGGCATGATCAGTTTCCGTCCGCAATTATTTGATGCGCAGGGAGCACACACGGTAGCAATGGCAAGAGTTTTGCTCGTGGAAGATTATGAAGACATCGGATTAATTGTGCGCGACTATTTGCAAGCAAGTGAGTACACCGTCGAATTCTTGAAGACTGCCAGCGACGCTCGGTCAAAAATGGCAAGTAATCGTTATGACGTGATTATCCTCGACTGGGATCTTCCAGACGGGAGTGGGCTTGAACTGTGCCGCGAATTCCGCGACAGAGGAGGAATAACCCCGATACTATTGATGACAGGACGTTCCGCTCTTGAGGAAAAGGAAACCGGGCTCAACGCCGGCGCCGACGATTACATTACGAAGCCATTTGCATTGCGGGAATTAACAGCCCGCCTGAAGGCGATGTTGCGACGTTCGACAACGTACACTGCTGGCCTCGACAGTGGTGGTGAACCGCGACCGGGCATGTTGGTCGGTGGAAAGTATCGACTAGACGAACAGATTGGGGAAGGGGGAATGTCAGTGGTCTGGCGGGCCACGGATTTGTCAATGGAACGCAGTGTAGTGGTCAAGCTGATGCGCGGTTATCTAGCGCAAGATGACCGAACCATGAAGCGGTTTGAACAAGAATGTCGGGTTATGGCGAAGATTAACAACCCGAATGTGGTCATGGTATTTGACGCCGGGATGATCGACGGAAAACTTCCCTTTCTGGTAATGGAATATGTGAAAGGGTCTTCGCTTCGCGAACTGCTAAGCCACCGATCACCCCTGCCCGTTTATCAGACGCTACGAATCCTGATACAAGTCTGCCGCGGGCTGCATGCTGCCCATGAAGCAGGGGTTATCCATCGAGACCTGAAGCCGGACAACATTCTATTGCAGGAAGATTTGAATCGACCGGATGCAGCAAAAATTGTGGATTTCGGAATCGCGCTACTTACGCACGGGGCATGTGAGCGAGTGACCCGTGACGGCATGGTGATTGGCACCATGGAGTATATATCGCCGGAACAGCTTGATGATGTACCACTGGATGGACGAGCGGATGTGTACGCGCTTGGCGTTGTGCTGTATGAAATGCTCAGTGGCCAATTGCCATTTACGGCGAGCAGTCCTGAAGCACTGATGCTCAAACACTTGCGAGAAATGGCTCCTCTGCCCTCTATAAAACGCCCCGAAGTAGCATGCCTGGACGAAATAGTGTCGAAGGCACTAGAGAAAAACAGAGAATGGCGTTATGAGTCTGCCGCAGCCCTACGGTCCGACCTCGAGCGGGCGCTGCTAGATCTCAAAGATTGGAATTAGCGAAAAAAGCTTGTAGTTCATATTCAGCACGCCGCCAATCTTCTTCCCGGAACCCGTGCACTCGACCGCGCGCTTCCCATATGTGGTAGGCGCGAATCGCCACCATTTCTGCGGTAACTGATAGTGGTACTGGTATCACATTCGGTGGCTGAAAATTCAGCGTGTCAGACTCTCTGTCAGGCGGGCTGAAATCAAGATCGCCCGAATTTTCGAACGTGGTAGAGACAGGACTATCGCAAAGAACCGCCGGGACCACTTCGTGCGTGACCGGCAGGGGCTCGGTCTCCGCTTTGCGGTGATTCACCGCCTCTGGCTGGTGCTCCGCAACAATGGACGCCTTCTTCGTGACGGTTGGTGGCTTCGCCCCTTTCGCCGCCGGAGTCGTCTGCTGTTTCGGGGCTTGCGCTTCTTGCGTTACCTCACCGCTAAGAGTAACAGTGTCGCCTTTCTTCACCGAATCGGCCCGTCCACCTCGATCGGCCGAACCCGACGATTGCTTTATGGTGTTTTGTTTTCCACCTTTTAACTTCTCCGCGCCGTTCACCTTTTCGCCGGCCCGCGACGACTTTGCCGAAGCACTATCTTTCTTACCTGGCATATCAAATCCTCATCATAGTTTCAGACAACACTAATCCGTTCCTGATTGCCGGAGCGGAGCTAGCGCCATTTTGCAATTTAGAACCAACCTGCACATGTTTACCTTTTCTGCTCTATTAAACGACGGATAAGGTTTTCGGCTCGGTTCGGAAATCGGAGCCAGCGGTTGTTGCAGAGTGGTACCACTTCGAGCAGTTACTGCCCATTGATTGTACTTGCGCGTTGATACGCAGGCAGGTAAGAGAGTAACAACGTTGACACCGTTAGTAAAGCGTTGGCAAAGATGCGTTAACAGTACCGGCCCGGCGCCCGACTTTTCAAGATCCCAAACAGCTCGAGTGCCAGGCATTTAGAGACGAACAAGACAAACCCGACAGCCGGAAAGATCGTTCACCGGGTTTCGTTTCACTTTGACGCAGCCATTCGTTGCACCACCATGAATCTTGATGCTCCGGCGCAAGACCTCAACGGCGGTCGAGTGTCGAGCAGAAATGCCCACTCTTTGACTACACCGGTCGGCGACGGAAATTCCAACAAGAATCTGACCGGGCTATGCATCTAAACTGCAGCCTACGATTCGACAGATCGATACAGAGGCCTTGCCCGAACGTACGAGGCCTATATGACGCCCACGGTGTAAAAAGCGCGGGAGGAACATCCAGAGAAAGTCAAGCACATTTCCCCGGTAGCTGTAAGTCCTTATTTACCGGACACCTCCACCGATGAGAGAATCCATCCTATATCTATGCAAACTACTGCAAATCTCAACTGTTTCAGACCACATTTACAGCCAAGACTTGGTCAGAACTCCTGAGTAATCTGAAAGACGTTAGCCCGCAGCGAGTTTGAATGCTGACGAGGCACAACTGGAGGATACAGGATGACCACAATTCGCACATTACTGGCAAAAGTTTCGAAGCGACAAATCGGTGTAATTATGTCCGCAGCAACTGTTGCAATGACATCCACTTCTGCATTATTACCAGCAATGGCGTCGGAACCGACACTAACAATGCCGAAAACACTTCACGCTCCAAAACCGGCTAAACCGGCTGCTGCGGTGGAAGATCAACTACTAATCATGGCCTCTGGAACTTCAGACAAAGAAGATTTCAATGACTCCCTCCAGGCTGTGCATGGAACGGTCATCAAAACCATCGGTGATGGCGCGATGACACTCTATGTGGTTCAAACAGAAAAAGGCAAAGCAAACGAAGTTCAGGCAAAACTAAGCAAAGACGAAAATATTGCGATGGTTCAGCGCAATTACCGGGTCAAGCTACAAGCGGCCACGCAACCGGTGGTTAATGATCCATTCTTCCCCCAGCAATGGAACCTCGGTGCACTAGGAGCACCGGCCGCGTGGCCGACATCTAAGGGAAAAGGGTCAGTCATCGCGGTATGTGATAGCGGAGTGCCCGTAAATGGCATTGATCTCAAAGGCAAAGTTCATGCCGGTTATGATGCGGTCAACCACAAAGACGGACAAACCGCAACCGGCAACCACGGTGCCATGGTTGCATCCACTGCAGCCTGTGCCACGGATAACAAAACGAACACTGCTGCAGTTGCACCAGACGCCACAGTGT
>JAKFUT010000402.1 GCA_021732565.1 Candidatus Obscuribacterales bacterium | reverse complement strand
CTCTTTCTGTCGCGCAGGACGAATACAATATCGCGATCAAGAAGTTTCCGGTGTAATGGTTCTCTTGACTTTTCCGGTAGTGACAGCTTCGCTCTCACCGAGCCAGATACAAGCACAAGCCTTCCGATTCTCACGTGACATAATTCACCGGAGGCGATCAAAAAGCGAATCTTCGTCATCCCGAGTTTCAATCTTTGAGAGACTTCCGGGAGCCGCAAAAGCTGTATCTGGTGTTCATCGTCACGTTGCATTTCGTAGTACCGAGTGTTGTCTCATTACATATTGTATTAAGTGGCACCGGGATTCTACGCAAGTCACTCTGTCCACTTTGTCCATGCGTAACGGAGCTATTTTCGGAACTACCTTATTTGGCATCACCTCCAGGTGAAGGATCTCAGCACGTGACCGTGTGGCGTATTTACACTACGCCGCACGTGCACCATGGGGATTACAAACTTCTCTTCACAGAGTATTTTGCGGCCGTCTTATTAGTCAAATGAAAAGTACAATCGATCAATTCCACGCCGCATGCACTTTCGCAAAACAAAATATTCTTTGCTTATTTGTTTGTTTCGCTGCGAAGTTAGATGGCGAGAACGCTTACTACATAAAGTTAGACGGGTTTGGGATTGCGGGACGAGCATACGTTCGAGCATGAGTCAACGCTGCCTTTGAATGTGAAGACTTGTAATTGCAGCGGAGGATCAATGAATCTGATTTTTGCTTTCTTCCATTTGCAAGAGGCGTATTTCTAAGATCCTTTCTGGCATCCTCCAGTCCATCGAGAGCCAATGAATTTTCTGGCTGTCGGACGTGGACAAAGTGGATTTAGTGGACAAAGTGATTGTTGTAGCCACAAAGAGGAAATTTCCTTGACACAAAATTCGAACTGCCACTCGGTGAACAATGCGAAAATGCGATTGAGATGACATTTCTGCATAGCACTGGTGCAATCCTGCAACTGTGGCTGCTGTCCGCCGCTATTGGTGATCAGAAAGGCATCACTAATACATACGAGGAGGCACGGAATACATAAGCTAGTAGGCTGCCAAAGAGAATGAACAATACAGATCCCCGGCCGGGGATCTCTATTGTTTCGGCATTTTGTTAATTGGCAGCATCTCTATCAGCATGCAATTACACGGTCATGTTGGCCGGGGAATTTTATCGTTTTGTTTGATTCGAGCGGTGCTGATCTACGTTTTTTGAAATTGAGCGAGACCGAGTACACAGTGAGATTTCCGGAACATGAGTCAACCTCGGCCGGGGAACGCTCACATTGCCTCTGCCTCTTATTCAATTTGTCGTTTGCTGGTAATGATTGTTCAAATGCCATTCATTTGCGGGAGCGTTTTGTTGCTTCCAATTATCTTTCAATGCCTGCGGATGCGATTAGGCATTGCTCTATCAAAGGATGGAGAGAGGCGGCCGGGGATTTTCATCAGCCGGGAAAGTGCTTTATTGCCAGCTTGTTTTGAATTGTTGATCACTCACGGGCGATAGAGCAAACGGACCGGTGAGATTTCCGAAACCTTGCATGCCCCTGGCCGTGGAAGTCATTCAATGACTATGTTGCTCATTCAATTTTTCTTTCTTGCCCAGCGACCGGGCCGGGTTGTTCAATTTCAATCTTTCATTCCGGGAGTGTTTTATTGCTTCGTCTCATTTTTCCAATGTCTGCATATTAGTTCAAAATTTGCTGCTCTGTGGCCCGAGACGGCCGGGAAATTTCATCCTTGCTTCACTGCTCTACTTTGTCTCTCTCCATCGGCCGAGGTGATCTCTGCCCTCTCTGCGCCTCTATAAGGCACTCAAATCCGTTTCGGGCAGGACATGATCCGCATTTTTTGAAATTGTTTATCCGGTGCACAAGCCGCCGGGGACCAATCTTAAAATTCTTCGTTGCGCGTTGCGCTTGGGCAGTGATCAGGCCCGGGGAAACTCGAAATCTCTGCAACCCGCTTATTTCGTATGCTTGCGATGACTGGACCGGGGTGTTCATTCAAATTTGCACTGCGTAATTGAGCGCAGCATGGGAGTGGCGGCCGGGGAATTTCATTCATTGCATTGTGCTGATTGTTTTTTCACTGCTGCAATGTTCATTGGTACTTCCGCCTGTCCGGCCGATGTTTGCGATCCCAAATTTATGTTTGCAGGTCCGGCGTCGGATGATTGCAGGTCGCTACAGGTAGATCACAGACACGAGTGCCACTGACTTTGACATTTTCACCACTCAATCGGCTTTCGTCAAAAGATTGTGGCTAGAAAATCGTTCGGAGCCCAAAACGCTTGTCCAGCCAAGTTTCCGGTTTGACAAAACCCTGCTTTTGTCAAATGTCAAGCAGCTTGTGAGAGGTTTTCGTGGTTATGTGGCTGGTACGCGCTCTACGCCCTCGTGTAAGTTTCACAGTTATTTGTCGATTTGGGCGGCGCTGCTGTATGCTGGGAGCATGAGCAATAAGTCTGCAATCATCCTCATGCTGTGTTTCCTGCTGCCGTTTTTTGTGGCAGGGCTGCTGCATGCTAGGAGCATGAGAGGCAAGACTGCCGCCATCCTCCTACTGTGTTTCGCGGTACCCTTTATTGCGGGCTTCTGCCTCTTTTTGCTTGCTATTCACAAATTCAATATCCTTGCCATAACGCCACTTTCTTTTCTTCACTTGGTGGTCATTAACACTCTAATTGGCGGAATTTGTGGATTTTGCAGTCTCGGCGTCGCTGTTAGCGCTCTTGGCGTTAAGAGGTGCTTAGCGACCTTCGTTTGGTTGGGACGATTCCTCTTGGATGTCTTAGTTGTTCTAACGCCTAGTATTTGACTGATTAAATCACTGAATTATTGCGGAATTTAGAGCCATGACATATCAGGAGCAGCTGGTTCGACAGGTGCGTCATTTCGCTCCCATACGCGTACTTGTTTCTTTTCTCCATTAACAACTAACCATGGATGGTGCCACGGCTGGGTCTCATGAAAACAGTCCCTGGAATAATGACTAAGAACGCGGCAACAAGAAAACCCGCAATTGCTGAAATGGCAATCCTGATTGGAAGTGATTTGGCTGTCATTTGAGCTTTCTCAGCCACAGAGAGTCTTGGAGTCCCTTTTTAATATCATACATCTTCTCATTAGCGGCCGCATTTGGATTTGGAATATTCGATAGGAACCCTTATGAACGCTTCATTGACAGCTACAGTACCCGGAGCCTTTTTGCAAGGGAGCATTCGGATTCCGGGCGTACGCGGCGCCGGCCGCAATGTCTGCGCCTCCGCGACCATTCAAGGGGTCATCGTAACCCCGGGAGATCCCTGATGCCCAATACCTGGCGTCAGCCGCTGCCTGGCCCATCGGGTCCATCGGCAAACTAGGGGAGAAGATGTCTGCAGCTACAATGCCCCAGTAGACCCCAGCGGCTAGAGAATGCTGTGCTACACCCGTGGCTTGTACAATGCCCAAGAGAAATCCTCCGGTATTGTCATACATTTGTGCCCCGTAGCCAGCCAAAAAGTTCGTGAATTGAAAGGCATCTAGCTGTTGCCCTTGTATGATGAATGTGTCATGGCCAGTTGCTTGATTAAAGGGACTCGGATAGCCATAATCGTAATTACCAAAGATGTTGAGAGTGTGGATGAACGGCCCAGTCAAGGGTGGAAAGAAACCTCCCGTGGCGTCATTTCCAATCTTATTAATAATGTTGAGGGTCTCTGCCCCAGTGTAGTCTTTAAGTCCCAGCGGATCAACGAGGTTAATGGGGTTGTTGCCCACGTACCCGTAGAGATTCATGTCTCCCGCGGCGTATCCCAACGGATCGGCTTGTAGAAATCTTCCAATCGACGGCGAGTAATACCTTAATTTGTAATTGTAGAGCGCAACTTCGGAGTCGTAGCGTTGCCCAGTGAAACCAAATACGGTGCCAATCAAGCTTGGCGTCTCCCCAAACGGCGAGTATCGATATTTGTTTAGAATGGCCCCGGAGCTATTTGTCTGCGCAATCACCGATCCTAAGCGATCCTTGTGCAGAAACGTGATCGTAGCTCCAGAGATTTGAATGAGAATCTCATCAAGCCCTGCGCCTGGAATATAGCGGTTAACCATCGCCGGCGTGTCATCGTATTCCGCGATCAACTGGACACCGTCAAACAGATATACGGTCTTTGTGGAATCAACTTCCTTCTGCGCTTGCCGGTCTAACGGATCATTCCAGTAATTGTTAGTGGTATCGCCTTTGATGGCTTGGGTTAACCGATTAAGAGCATCAAAACTCGCGGAGAGCGGTCCCGATGTAAGATTGCCATTGTCGTCGTATCCGTAGCCAGTGCTTCCCACCGAAGGGTATTGATTGAGATCATTCGCAGCAGCATAGCTGGTTACCCCAAATGTACTGGGTTTCCACATGTATTCGCTATCGCTGACGGTTTGCTGGATAACCTGATGCACATGATTGTAACTAGCGGCAAAATTGACGGAGCTTCCGACAAAAGCATGTTCCAGTGATGTCAGGTCATTGTTTAGAGAATAGGAATATGTGCATGCCGCACCGTTTATGTAAGTAATTCCAGTCCTTCGGGACAAATCGTCATAGTCAAAATGAATAGAAGCCTCGGCATCGTCGTTCAAAGTGATGTCTGTTAGCCGGTTAAGCTTATCAAAGGCATAATTGGCATAGAAGGCATCCGGCCAGGTCAATTTGATGCGGTTTCCGTTTTCATCAAGCTGATAAGCCACCTCAGCAGCATTAGGCATTGTTTGCGTCAGCGGACGCCCTGCAGTGTCAAACGTGAAACCGTAATCGCCGCTTGAAGGATCTCCTCCCACTGTTGGAGTATTGACGTTTAACACCCTTCCCGCCAGGTCATATGTCATTGTTTGCAGTGGCAGAGGACCAGGATCTCTAGTTGAAAGCCGTGTTAACACATCGTATGTATTCGTGATGGTGTCTCCCTTTCGGGTGAGCATAGTCATGACTTGACTGTTGTCGTTATAGGTCATCTGCTCGAAAGTGGTATCCGGATAGGTCCGTGTATCAGGCCTATCGAAGCCATCATATTCCATTGCCGTAACGTTGCCTCGAGCATCTTCAATGGTGGCAACCATCCCATTGTCAGTAAAAGTCCGGGTTTCCGAAGGATTACCGAGAGGATCTATTACTGAGCTTATCCGGCCAAGCACATCATGTTCGAATTGCCATTCCCGCCCTTCGGCGTCTGTGGTGGATGTTAGCTCGCCTTCCGTATTGTATTCAAGGTGGGTTTCATTCCCGGCGGGGTCCGCAATGGTTTCTACGGCTCCATTCACCTGGTAAGCCCAATTCCACTCCTGAAACTCTGGATCTTCTTCGCCAGTTTGTCGTTGGAGAGTGCGCAGCTGCCCGTTGTCATCGTAAATCCGGTTTGTGACGAAGTTGAAAGGATCGCACTCTGTGCGCTGGATCAGCCGACGCTCGTTGTCGAATTCAAATGTAGTCTTATACCTGTCCTCTGGAGCCAACGCATTTGCACGAGGATCAGTAATACTGCTCACATCACCGACGTCCGTGTATTCAAACGTGGTGGTAAGATTCAATCGCCCGTCCCCGAAATCTCTTATTGCTGTCAACAACGTTTCGTTTGTCTCGTCATATTCAAATTTGGTGACGATTTCGGTCTCATCGGTGACCGTTTCAACCTGCCCGCGAGCGGTATAGGTGTACACCACAGTGGGCGTTTCAGAGTGTCCGTCCGGTTCTTTCGTGTTGAATTGGTGCCGGTGGCATGATTTCATAACAGTGTTGAACCCCGGTGTATAAATAGCAAGGACGATTGCTGAGAGCCCGGTCGGTACAAGGTAGAAGTCAGAA
>JAKFUT010000264.1 GCA_021732565.1 Candidatus Obscuribacterales bacterium | reverse complement strand
AACTGATGCTGTCGGTAGAACGGCCGGTGGTGAAGTATCGCTTCTTGTAAGCGGCATTGATGAAAGAACACTGGCGGAAGCGTGTCAGCTCACCATCAAGCAATGCTTCGAATCCGAGGTGTTTCCTCCTGCTTGCAGACTCTCTTTGAGAGTTAGCGGGGGTTTTGCCTCAGTGAGCGGAGCGACTAATGCATTGGAGGGGCTGAATCGCGCTCGATCTGCGTTGAAGATAGCAAAGCGGAGCGGCGGAGGTACCGTGGTAAGGCTGCCTGTTGAAGTGACCAACTCAGTAATGTGATCAGAATTAAGACCAGCCGGATACTGATAACTTCCAGCTAAGAAATCCAGCTAAGAAAGTATTGATAGCATCAGCTACAATGAGGCGTCTTCTCGCAATGGTGGCTCAAATGGGAAGTGTTCTTGTGATCGAAGACGATCAGATCTTTTCAGAAACTGTGGTAGATCTGCTTACTCTGGCTATGGACTGCCAGGTAGATTCTTCCATAACGGGCGCCCAAGCTCTGGTTAAGGTGGCAGATCGAAAATACGATTTGATTTTATTGGACTGGCAGCTTCCTGATGTAAGTGGATATGAATTGCTCAAGAAAATAAAGGAGCTCCGTCCTGACGCGTTGGTCATAATGATGACGGGTATGAGCGATGCCCAATCACTTGAAGCCGCGCTCGATGCCGGTGCAGAAGATGTTCTGAAGAAACCGTTTGCTGCACCGCAACTACTTGAGCGTGCAAGGATCGCTTTGAGTAAATAGAGTGAGTCAAACATTTGCAACTTTGAGAAAGAGTGATTCTGACCGATTTCTGACCAACTTCTGGCTACTATCTTTACGAACACAAGTGCAGCCAGATCGGTGCTGGTCGATTAAGATATTAGTTCGTCGCTGTTACTGTGGAGTCTGCCCATGAAGAACTGGTTGCTCTTTATTTCACTTATCGGGTTGGCGTTGGTCATTTCGGTTGGTCCGACATTGGCGAAAGATGTTGCCTCGGGCCAGCTCATTGCTCAAGCGTCCGCCGAGAGCATTGCTGGTAAGTGGATGCTGGTACCTAACCCGGAGACTCGCAGCAAAGGGCTCATTAAAGAAATACTGAAGCTAGAGCTTTCTGGTACAAAACAAGTAAAAGGTACTGCCAAGAGATCTGACGGCGCTGCCTTTGGTGATGTGAAGGGAACCGTTGAAAAAGGTACCGTTAAGCTTGAAATCAAACTGGCTGGAAAATCGGCCGGTGGAAGTAACGATGACAAAAACAAAATCAAGCTAGACGGAAAAATTGAAGGAAACGCTGTGACTCTAAGTGATAAAGAGGGCGGCAAGTATCTTATGCAAAAAGAACCTGAGAAAAACGGTACCGCCGTTCACTAGACACCGCCAGGCTATATTGCAATTTACCAGTGCGATTTCGGGTTGACTGCTTCCAATGAAATGTATATCGTCATAATAGATTTCGGTTCTTTAGTTGGCTCAGCGGTCCTGGCCTCATCAAAACAAGAGCTTCTTTCCGAGTTGGCTTGTTAAATTTCGAAAGCGATTGAATTATGAGTGACGAAGACAATCTCCGCCCTTTGTTCGTTCCTCCGCTTGCGCTTGTTCTGGCGCAGGCGGAAAAATTGAAGTGCGAACCGCTTACCGAACCCGAAGTAATGCTAATTCGCGACGGATGTATCGCTATGATGGTGCCCGCCGATCATTTGCCGGAGATGGCGAAGACGCGTGGTTTTATCGATGTCGTGCCGGAAAATTGTTGGGCTGATTGGCACCGGCTGCGAGTGCAGATTACAGGAAATGGGTTTTTGCCACGGATTGTTCTCTGTCTGGTGGGCGATGACAAATATGCAGATCGGTGTGCCACCATTCTTGAGAATGAGCAACTGGAATACAAAGTATGTGGTCCCGACGATAGGATGACGTTAGCTTTTCAAGCGTCGTCGTCACCCCTGTGGCCTTCTTTGGAGGACGATGATTACCTCGAAATTTCCAGCCATGACACAGTGGTTTATCTACTTAGCGATAATTTTAGTTCGCAGGACGCACAGGGAATGTGTCTCAGGTTTATGACACTCGGGCGGCAATTACTCGATGCCGGTGGTATTGCAATTAAGTGCGAGAGTTCTGGTATTGCGCACAGCAAAAGTCGATGGCAGGAAGTATCAGATCAAGCTCGAAAGTTTCAAGGTGCTGCACCACATGATTTTTGGATGGCTGCATTTATGGCTTTCGTGCAATTTCCCATTCAGTCGGAGACTGACCTGTACTCATGCGGAATGCATCTTCTGGGAAAGCCCGATATGATTGTCTCCAATGAGCTAATCGCGGCGACCACGGGAGAGTTGGCTCATTTCATGGAACTCTTCGAGGTGTTTGCACTCTATCTGCTGGCGGAGTGTCCGCCGGGAAATTTCGCATCGGGGCATAACTTCAGCATATCAACGGTGGCGCCGAAGTTCCGCGTTGTATGGGAACCATGCTCTGGAATGGATGAAGACGATTTCTTCTACAACCCGTACGGGCGGTGGCGGTTCGTTGAGCCCGTATACAAGTAAACTAGCTTGGTTGCAGCGCGCGCAGCAGGCGGTTTAATCGTTCTCGGCGGGCACCATCTAATTCTCTGCTCAGTGCTGATTTCGTCGCGGTAACAACTTCGTCGCGATGTCCGGAGCGAGCCAATTCCGACAGTGTCTCAATGCACTGCCGTTGCAGAGAGACCTCCGGCGAGTGTATCAGCCGCATACTGTCTGGTAGCAGGTCCATGTTGTGGTGAGCTCCGACAGCTTTGAGAGCTGCTGCCCGCACTTGGGGGGATGGATCTGTCAGCCGGTCTCGAATAATTTCCGTAAGTTGGGAGGCCGACATCGGTTCACCAGCATCGCCCATGGTGCGACTGACTCGCTCAAGCGCCAGCAGTGCCTGCTCACGTTTGTCGGGGGCGAAGTCATTGACTGCGCTAGATAAAAACGCCAACGACTCTTTGCACGGCATTGCTGCCAATGCCTGCAACGCTGTCCAATAGAGCAATGCGCCTTCTTCGTTTTGTTCAACGACGGGGTTCTTGCTTGGCGGCGAATGCCATCGTTCATGAAATTCCATGTTGCGTTCAACCAATGCTATTATCGTCGGCGCCGCTTCGGCCGCAGCGAGCTTTCCAAGGCTTTGCACTATAGCGGGAAGGAGTGGCATCTCTTCCTTCAACAAAGCCAGTAACAGAGGGATGGCTTCGGTAATTCTGCATTCTCCGCACAACTCAATAGCATGACGCAGGTCGCTGCGCTGTTCCGCATTTTTTCCGGGCGAGCGTAAAACGTCCAAGATGCAATTTCGATGCAGTTCTGTGGTTATGTCCATCAGCGTGTAGACGTTTGAGGTCAGGCTGCCCGCACGTGTCTTAGCTGATCGGCCGTGCAGCCAGCGATTGAGGGATATGGCTGCGTTTAGCCGGCGAGGAGTTGGCTTTACGCCCGCGGCAATATTCAATTGTTCCGCGCAGTCTTCCAGTTGCTCTGCCAGTCCCGACTCCGCGTGAAATGGACCGTTTAATCCCTTTAATAGAGCGCAGACCATTTCTGCGGCACCTTCTATTACATCATCATCTTGCATTTCAAAAAACATAGCCGGCGCGTGTTTCCGCGCAACCGCCACAGCAGCGTAGTCCAGCAGGTTGTGATCGTCGACCAGACTCCTCATCAGATCGTGTGCCACCGCGTGTAGGGGCCAGTGTGCCAACGCTCCTGCAGCGTCTACTCTGAACCAGGGTTCGTCATTATGGAGATGCTTCACTAAAGCCTGGCGAGCCTCGTCATTTTGAAGGCGGGCCAGCGAATACGCCAGGTGACAGAAGGCCGGTCCTTGATCCGGGGCTTTGTCGTCTAATGCGGGCGTTATGTAGCGAACAGCGATGGTCAATCCAAGTTTTGACAACATGCGAGCGGCATTGGCCCGAACTCGCCAGTCGCTGTGCGTCAGCGGAAAATTATCAGGATTGAGATCTTCAGCAAGACTTTCCGGTAGAAGGCATCGCAGTGCTCCCTCGTGATTGAGCGCGACTACTTCTTCGAAGATCTTGTAAAGCCGATCCTCCCACCATAGCGGAGGCAGCTTCAGCGCGATGGCCATTTCCGCGGAGCTTGCGTGATTCACAGCTTCAACGACGTCGGCGCGCACATCTTTAAAATCAGGCTGGTTCTCAGGCATCGACCCTACCAGTCCGTGATACATGAGGAAGTGCTCAAGTATGTAAGCGTCTAACGTGACCTCGGGCTTCTCTCGAAGGCCTGAGCGGAGACGGTTGAGTGTTTTGAGTAGAGATTTAAAAAACGCCATTTTTGACCGCACTGATGGAGCTAAGATGGGAACTATCAATAGATTTTTCTAACTATCAGATTGTTTCTGGATGTCTCGCTGATAGCGGCAACCGAGTCGAGCTTAACAGAGATCCAAGCTGGGTGCTTGTTGCAAAGCGGGCGCGGTTTCATCTCTTAACGAAGCGGGCGAATTTCACAGGCCTGACCACCGCTAGGAACTCCAGAGCTAGACGTGGGACCTCAAAAGGAGAAACCTTCAATCGCCGGAATCGGCACTGCCAACTTTTCCGTCAAGAGAAAGGTGGGCTGCCATGCATGAATATTTGGAGGCAAGCTGAAGCGCTCCCGGGCCCTCGGTGTGCGACCGCCTTCGGTTCATGGCAGCACTTAAGTTCGTTTCAATAACGTTTGTAAATCGGGCGCGGGCGGCGGCACTGGGCATTCCGAACCGCTGCGCGGCCTGCCGGCAAGAGGGTCCGGCAGGCAATGCAAAGAGCCGCGTGGCAGTGGTAAGATCCCCCAACACAAGAACCCAGGGGAGACTCGCGCCGTGAACACCTTCTTAAGCCCAACTCAGGAAGCCCTTCATCAGCAGTACAAGGCATTTGCTAATGAGACAGTGGGCCCCGTGGCGGCGGACCTGGAGGCACACAAGATCTGTTTGCGTGAGTTTCTTCAGAATTTCGGTCAGAAGGGCTACCTGGGAATCGCGGTGCCGAGAGAGTACGGCGGGCAGGGGCAAAGTTTCCTGCAAAGTATTCTCTTTGTTCAGGCGTTAGCCGAATATGAAGCGGGTCTGGGTCTGACATTGGCGTCACACCAGGCAGTAATTGAAGTATTGAAGAAATTCGGTACAGACACCCAGAAATCGCGATATCTACCTCTGTTGGCACGTGGAGAGGTAATAGGAACGCTGGCATTCAGTGAAGAGAATGCCGGTACGGATATGTTTGCAGTAACGACCAAAGCCGCGCTCAATGCCGATCACCATGTGTTGACGGGGAAGAAAACGTTGGTGGTAAATGGTGAGATGTCTGCTCTTCACCTGGTTCTGGCACGCACAGACGATGGTTACGGTGTATTCCTTGTAGATACCGGCGAAAATGGTGCGATCTCCTTTGGTCCGAATAAGACCCGAATGGGACTCAAATCTGCCCGTACTAACGATGTGGAGCTAAAGGGCGTTAAGGTATCTCGCGATGGGCAAGTCGGAATTGGTCATTCGGCTGAAAATATAGCTAACTTCGCTATGGACGTGGCGAAAACGGTATTGAGCGCCGCAGCTATCGGGTTGCTCAATGCCTGCCTTCAGTTAGCCGTTGAGCATGCTCGTAAACGGGAACAGTTTGGCACCAATATTGGTCAGTTTCAGGGCATTCAGTGGAAACTGGCCGACATGGTAACCGAGACCACCGGGGCTGCGCTTCAGGTTCACCGGGCGGGCTGGGCGCTGGAAGAAGAGCCGGCGAAGTTTCCCACATATGCGGCAATGTCCAAGTGGCTTTCTTCCAAGGTTGCCAGGGTTCATAGCGGTGAAGCAATTCAAGTGCTGGGCGCAGCGGGATTGAGCGAGGA
>JAKFUT010000214.1 GCA_021732565.1 Candidatus Obscuribacterales bacterium | reverse complement strand
AGGGCCTTCTTGTAAAAGTCTATGGATTGCACAAGATACTTACTTGCAGTCGGGCTCGACCCCAGTGATGCCTCGGGACGATCCGCTACGGTCAAATTGGAGAATACAGAACCGGTAGCGCAATATGCTTCTGCTAGCTTAGTCTTGTCCTTCCGGTAAGCATCTTCTAGAACAGAAAGAGCCCGGGTCACTAGCTGCTTCGCTTTTTGCCCAGCCCCCCGACCAGCGATCCGGCGGGCTATATCGAGTTCAATCTCGGCAACATACCGACTCCTCGGATTCTCCCGACCTCCCGCGGCAGGGCTGGCGCCTTTTGCGGTAGCGTTGGATTGTGCCTCGCTCGTTCCCTCACTTCTCTTTGGCAAGAGATACATTTCCCTGGCATGTTCCAACAGTTTCAGCCCCATCGCCTGATCAATTTCTGCGACCCTGAGACCAGCCTCATGCAATGTTTCCGCTGCCTCGTTTCTTTCGCCGTCAATTTTGCTGGCAACGCTACTCTTTGATGCACCAAATTTCTTTTCTTCGCTAGCCGACAACTTTTCCTTTAGTTCTCCTTTCCTCAGCCAGAGGTCGAGCGCTGCGGTTTGCTGGCCCAAACGTAAATGCCCCTGAGCAGCACTCTCAAGAGTTTCCGTTAATCTCTCTTCTTCAGCTTTGCCCGCGCCCTCTTCCAGCGTCACAAGTTCGTCTAGCAGAGCAAGTGCTTCTCTTCTTTTGTGACGCTCCTCCAGATAGCCGGCCAGAAAGAACATAAATCGATGCTTGTTCGCTCCATAGTCCCACTCAGCCTTCTGCTGTATTGCCAGTGCTTTGCGGGCATATTCCTCGGCTAACGCCATTCGTCTATTTGAGCGGCATTCCCGCGCAAGACCCATATACTCTCTGGCGACGCTAACATGTTCGGGTCCAAAAGCGTTTTCGAAGATCTTGAGGCGTTTAAGATGAAACCTTTGCTGCTGGCTGAATCGATCGCTGTTCTCAGGCAGACTTGCAATTTCTCTAAGTACTTCTGCCACCGCAGGATGATTGTCTCCGTATATTAGAATGGCACAAGCTTCGACTTTCTCCCACAGTTTTACCGCCTTGTCTGACTCACCGCAGTCCTTCGCCACCCGTTCCAGGGATTCCAGACGCCTGGGATCGTCTTGTGAAAACCGCTCGCTAATGGATAGTGCAAGCTCACCCAACCAGCGTTGCACCGAAATGGCATTGTTCTGTGTACGCAATAATGGTTGATCGCCAGCATACCCTTCTGCCACCATCACCGCCTGCCACATTACCGCAGGCTGAAGCAACGGTGATACAACTAAGACCGCCAGCAACACGCCCATGGAGCAACCTTGCCATCGCGCTAGACTCAAGGAACTCCGCCTCCGAATCGGGGGTCTGCGGGCAAATATCTGTTACGCACTACTAACGCCAGAGCATAGACCAGAGGAAGGGCCAGAAGAGCAGACAGTATTATTATGTCAGTTCGATAAATGCTTGCGCCGTGCAAGAGCAGACTGCGAATCTCGTTAAGAATGTGACCATAACCGCCGGCGAGAAAATAACCGATTACATTGAGCCGAATAAATCGCCTGGCGAAAGCCCAGCCAATCATCATCATGGCAAAACAACAAGAAAACGAAAAAAGGAATTGATACAGACTTGAGGCTCCGGCGCAGTATATCGCACACCCGGTTATGGTTATGAGCCAGAATCTTAGCGGCGTGTGGCCAAAGCGCATATATATTCCCGCCAGAACGGGGGCTGCAAACACAATCAAAACGCCGCCACGCAACATCTCGAACAAACCACATGCCACGGGACTGAAGGTATTGCACATGTCACAAAAGGAATCGAGGCTGCTGGTTTGAACGGTATCTGATAACGGCAGAAGCACCATGTCTAATAATGCAAAAACGGCATTGAGCAACATAATACAACCACAGCCAGAGAGAACTCCGTCAATCCATAGATCGGCCTTCTTACCAGCATCCTTCTCGGTAAACGGCTGCAGCAGCCACGACGCCGCTTGCCTGCGCGGCAAAAGCAAGCGCGACGCTGCCAGTGCGGAACTGCCCAGCAAAAATACGCCGGCTATGTAGAACACGGTTAAAGAACCCGCTTCAAAAATCGAACTAAATACATAGGGCACCAGCGATTGATCTGTACCGTACTGCCACAGCAGTAATGGCAATTTGTTATACTCACCAGCCAGTGATATCGCACAAACCACAGCTGTAACTGCTACTCCTCCGCGCCAATGAAGTCCGGCCGCGCGGTAAACTCCTACTATCCAGGCTACGAATGCCGCACCGAATATGACACCGACAAGACCCTTACATAGCGAACTGAGCTGTGCGTTGCCGGCATTTTTTGATTTTTGGAGTTGCCAGTCATCCGGCATGTCTAGCGACGTTTGGACTTTAGCAATCTTACTGCCGCACACCTCTACCTTAACGGTATAATCGGCTTCCGCCACCCGTAGCCGTGGCACCGTAAATGTTACGTCATGATCCGTGCGCTGGCCGTAACGTCGGGTGCTGCAGGCCTTGAAGCGGCAGGGCGTGAATTGAGGCATTTCCAGCTTCAGATATTGCTCTGCATTAGCCCTGGCCTCTTTCTCCGAAAGACAACTGTCTTCACAACCGTTGTTAAATGTCAGCACCGGCACGGGCTTTTCCCGCTCACTTCGAACATACAGCATCTGTTCAGTCGATTCACCCGGCTTGAAAAAGCGCACGGCCCACGCCAGCGGCATCTGCGGCGAAATTGCATATTTCATGGCATCATTTAGTGAAGCTGTTTCCATGACATACTGCAACTCCGTGGTAGCCAGTAAATTTGCCATTCCGGTGCTGGTTAACGGCTCAGAGGCTTCGATTTTGTGATCCTTCAAATATGCCCTGGCTATATCTTCAGCGCGCGATCGACTCACCTCCACCGCGGCGGTTTGCGCAACAATCGAGAACCTTGTCGACAAACATACAAACAAGCTAATCAGGCACACCGCGAACAACCCGCCACGTTGGCCTCCCGTCAACGGTCTGCTCAATATTTCCGCATCGATAGACGTGCCCCGAGTTTCCTCCGCCGGGGGTACCTGCGTTTGAATTGCAGCATTGGAAAGATCTTTCTCTTCACCCGACCGCCACAAACGTGCAAAAACCGGCAAGACAGAGAACGGAAGCAGCGGCGCCATAGCAGGACACCGGATCATCGTTAGCGGAGACTGCAGAAGCGGAAACACTCCAAGAAATGCGTCGTACAAATAATGTGCAACCAGCCCGGGCATCAAACCGAACGTCCTCACGCTCCATCCGCATACAAGTCCAGGAATCAGAAGTTCCAGCCCTCTGACATAGGGCGGCTCCTGCGGATAATTTGAATGGCCGAATGCCCACGCTGCAGCTTGAATAAAATTGGCAACCCAGAAGTTCTTGACCACCTTCTGTAGCAGCAACAAAGCAACAACGCGATACATGAACTCCTCGCCTATAGCGGCGCTGATTCCCACATTTATTGCATTAACGAGTTCATTGGTGGAACTCAACACAGATTCCAGGGGCCAGTCTAGCGGGCTGAAGAATTTGAATGCCTTACCGGCAAGGTAATAAACCGTGTTCCACCCCAACCATACTCCTGCAAACATATAGCCGAGGAGCAGTTGCTTTTGAACCGCGCTACTTCTCAACGCCTGTGGTTTAAAAATGTTCGACAGTGCGAGCTTTTCAGGATACGCCTTGCGATAGAGCAGCTCGCCGGCCCCGGTAATTAGAAAGGTCTCCAGCAGTTCCCAAAAGCCACCCGATAACGCCTTTCCCGCAAAAGCCACCCAGAAATCGTGAATCGGTTCGCTTTTATCATATGCGGCCAACTCGTCGGGCAATCCGTTGAAAGTGTTCAGAACATCGAGCGAAGCCACCGCTATAGCAAGGGTAAGCGCGAATCTCAAGTTGATTTCGCGGCCCGAGGCACCGACTAGCACGACTGCAAAGGCGCACACGAATAAGCACCAGTGAGCGACATTGGCAATGGCCTGTAACGCATCATTGTACGATCGCAAACCACGGTATTCGGTATCCCAGGACTCCGGCATACCAAGGCTGCGCGAGAATTTGACAACTTCATTGCCAGCTAATTCTACAGTTATAAAAATGCCGGCCTCATCATCAATTCGCTTGGAGTCTAGCCAGACAAAACTGTGATCGGTACGATGCGCTCTCGGCACGGCTTCGTCTTCGAATAACTGAAACTCTTTGAGCGAGAATCCGGCTACTTGCTCCACGCACCGTATGGCCAGCGCTTTGGCCTCTTCGTGTGAGATCGATTGTATCGGTCGCTCGTTTTGCACCACATGATTAAATTCCACCAGCTTGCCGTCGGGGGCAAGTTGCGTTGTAAATTCCTCATGTGCTTGTGGTCGGCAAAACCGAGTTGACCAGTACCAGACAGGCACCTCACTGCGCATCAGCTCATTGGCTTGTTTGAGCCCGCATCTGTACTCGAGAAATGTCTTGGCACTCTCATCGCATGAAAATATTGTCGATCGAAGGCAATTCTTCGTATCGAAATGACAATTGGCCGCCAGGGTAGCAGCCCGTTCGGTCACATCTTTGCGACTTAGCTTCAGTTCCACCGACGCAACCGGGCTGGTCTGTTCTACATTGACTACGTAAAACAACAAACCGGCGATACCGGTAAGCACGATAAAGAAGGCCTGAAGCCATGCGGGCAACCGGCGACCTGATACAGCAGAAACACGCGCTTCACTCATCGTAGATGAGTTGTTCCTTTGCCTGCCGGCGGCTCCCCCGGGTACCTATAGGACATGCCCGCTACACTCTGTTCTCATCGAGATTGATAAGGCTTGTTGTTGGTTATTGAATCAAGTACAGGTTGCCGTCTTGACTTCCTATGCAAACACCAAGATCAGACAATGCCGGCGAGCTGACAATCGGCCTCTGGGTTTTGTACTTCCATTTGATCGCGCCATTTCGGCAGTCCAGCGCATAAACGTTATAGTCCGAGCTGCCCATAAACAACATTCCACCTCCCAGAGCCGGCGAAGAGGAAAGCAATGGCACGGGACTGTTGATTCCCGTCTTCCACAGCATTTTGCCCGTGGCTGCATCCAGACAGTACATTTTCAGATCGTCATTACCGATATAGACCCTTCCCTTAGCGCCTACTGGAGAAATGCTGAAAGACTCGGTGGCGTTGAACTTCCATTTGGACTTACCGGTTGCAGCATCCACTGCATAGAAGTTTTTGTCCCAGCTTCCGAAGAATACAGTGTCATCCATGAACATGGGAGAACCCAGAACCTTATTGCCGCTCTTAAACTGCCAGGTAAGTTTTCCCGTGTCCACATCTACAGCGTACAGGTACCCGTCGTGGGAGGTTATATAGACCGTATTGGCAGACATGGCAGGCGAGGCTGTAATTCTTCCCTCGGTATGGAATTTCCAGCTAAGGGTCCCTGTTTTCATGTCTACCGCATAGAAATTTCCGTCCCAGCTGCCCAGACACACATTACCCTTACATGGAATCGGTGAAGACGACAATTTGCCTTCAGCCACAAACGACCACAATATTTTCCCTGTTCTAGCGTCCATCGCATACAACTTGCTGTCTTCACAACCAACATATACGGTTTGTCCAACCACTAAAGGCGACGACTTTATCTGGGCGCCTACCGGTGCTCGCCACAACATTTTGCCCAGTTTTGCATCGACGGCATATAGATAAGCATCATCAGCACCGACATAAACCACTCCTTTATTGATCGCTGGAGATGAGTCGATACCCCCTTCGGCTGGAAAACTCCATTTTAGTTGCCCCGCGGGAACAAAATGCAGGACTTCCCCGAAGATCAAACCGGTGTGCTCGGGATTCTGGTGAAACAT
>JAKFUT010000148.1 GCA_021732565.1 Candidatus Obscuribacterales bacterium | reverse complement strand
ACACCATCGTTCAAGTCTTTTTGTAGCTCTTTAGCCTTCTTCTCCACTTCATTGGTGAGAATCTGACCGCCGATCTTTACAGCGTTCTTCACTGGCGCGGCTTTGTCTTCCACTTTTTGAACACCATCGTTCAAGTCTTTTTGTAGCTCTTTAGCCTTCTTCTCCACTTCATTGGTGAGAATCTGACCGCCGATCTTTACAGCGTTCTTCACTGGCGCGACTTTATCTTCTACCTTTCGAACGCCATTACTCACGTCTTTTCCCAGCTCTTCAACCTTTTCGGTTACTTTCTTCTCCACTTCATTACTGAGAATCCGTCCGCCGATCCTCACACCGATCTTCACAGGCGCGATTTTGTCTTCTACCTTTTGAACGCCATCGCTCACGTCCTTTCGCAGCCCTTGAACCTTCTCCGTCGCCTGCTTTATTCTTTGTTCGACCTCACCAGTTATGACCTGGCTGGCTGCTTTAACAGCGTTCTTCACCGGGTCAACCAGATCGTTTGCTTTTTGAACACCCTCACCCAAATTCTTTCGGAGCTCATCCACCTTTTCGGTCACGCTCTTCTCTACCTGATTCCCTCCAGCCTTTACCGCGTTCTTCACCGAATCGAGTTTCCCCTGCACTCCTTTCGCAGCGTCGGCCACTTCCTTCGGTAATTCGCTTACCTTATCAACCGTCTCCTTCACTTTCTTATCGACCTCGCTCAGCTGCCCACCAGTCTTTAACGCTGCCTTTGCAATTTTATCGGTAATGAGTAAATCAAAATGAGGCAAATATTGTGTGTCGTTATTCTTTCCCTCACCACCGGAGCGCAATCCTCGAAGATCTTCGAACAGTGCCTGAAAACTGGAAGATGAACCGGCAGAGTCAGAATTGCTGTTGGAACCATCGAATTTATCAAAACTAGACTCATTTCTATTTAACATGATCAATTAACCTCAACTACGTGCCATCCGGTCCATAGGTTGAAGCTACCAGTGAATTACGACACACTTACGACATGAGTACCTTCAAGAAGAATACGTGCTGTTTTGCACCTAAATCCCGGGTGAACCCCAATCAAGCTACAGGGCACAGGATCTAACCATCAATTCAGCTCGCTCATTGTGGGGAATAGGAAAGGAAGGCGACAAAGAATTTCTCAATGAAAACTGGCGAAATTGTAGACGATCGGTACGTAATACTCAGCATTCTGGGCGAGGGCGGCGTCGGCACCGTTTATCGGGCAAGAGAAATCGGGCTCGAACGTCTTATCGCGCTAAAATTCTTGCAGGCCTCACTCCTGGCAGACCAGGCCTCAAGAGATCGCTTCTTCCGCGAAGGACAGGTGTTGTCGACATTGTCGCATCCAAATCTACCCCAGCTTTATCGATTTGGAATCTGGCAAGATCTTCATCCCTACATCGCAATGGAGTACATCGAGGGACGTTCCCTTCGCGACATATTAGACGAGGCTGGTGCCATTTCCGTTAGCCGTGCCATCAATATAATATGTCAGGTGTGCGATGGTCTCGCATCTGTGCATCACGCCGGCATTATTCACAGAGATCTTAAGCCTTCCAACCTCATGTTAATTACCTCTGGAAGTGACATCGCGCAACACGAATCTGAAATCGATGGAGACAGAACAGCACTTCAATGTAGCATTACTTCGATTCTCCATGAAAGCGAAGAGTTACGGCTTCGCACTGAAGAACAGTGCAAAGCCGACAATCGCACAGAGTCGCTCCCCGAGGTTGCAAAAATTGTTGATTTCGGTCTAGCCGGTTTTACGGCCCGGCTTCCAGTCTGCTTGACTCAATCAGGAGAACTGCTTGGCACGATTCTGTATATGAGCCCGGAACAATGCATGGGAAAGCAACTTGATGAGAGCGCCGATATTTACTCGCTGGGCTGCATTCTGTATGAGTGTCTGACAGGTACGCCACCATTTGTCGGGCCAAACCCAGTTGCCGTAATGCGGCAGCATGCATCAGAATTGGTGCCACCATTGCCGAAGAAACTAGGTGGAAAGCCATTGTCACCGGGTTTGACGAAGGTAATTGAGAAAGCGCTGGCAAAAGATCCATTACAACGCTACCGGACGATTGAGCAATTTGATAGAGACTTGAAACTTATTGAAAAAAATCGCACAGAAGAGATGCTAGCTGTTCTGGAGCCAGTTACTCAACTGACTAAAAAGAAAGAGACAAGGCTATTAACGGGGGGAGCATTAGTTGCACTCTTGGGGGTATTGAGTCTTTCATACTTGTACATAGGTCAGCCACATAGAAACATAGATTTCATGGCCGGACCAACATCAAAATTCAAGCCAAACGTTCACACGCCCTATGTTGCATTGAAGCGAGCACAAGATACAATGGTTCTCTCAACAACGCGCACAGGGACAGAAGCTGTTCGCTTGCTCCAAGACGCAGCGAGGCTGTCCAAGCTGGCGATCGAGCAAATACCGGCATCGGATAAGGCATTACACTTCCAGTCCCATTTATTGCTTGCCGAAATCCATAATCGGTTGTACGTATGTCAAATCGAACAAGATCCGAAACTTGCCCTAGAGCAACAGGAGCTGATGAAAGATGAAGCTCTTTTGGCGGCATCTTTCGCCCGTGAATCGGAGGATAAGTATTACCGACAAGCAGCTGGCGCTTATAAGAAGTTAGGAGAAATGCTAGTAGACAGCGACGGCGCACAGGCAAAGGTGTATTTTGAAAAGGCGTTGAAGATAGTTTCTTCCGGAGCGAAAGCCGAATCATTTATCCTGAGGGATCATCTGCCCGGGAAGGTTGATGATGATGAAGACACGGACATCACCTCAAAAATAGCCAATTGCTTGTATCGGAGGGGTGAGGTAAAGAAAGCGGAAACCTTATTAATGGACGACATTAACCAGTCGGAAAAAAAGTATGGCGGGCTTGGCCCCCGCATCGTGGAATGCGTTCGGGAACTCGTGGCGATATTTAATGAGCAAGGTCGAAAAACTGAGAGCATAGCACTCATAAAATCAACAGAACGCGAACTCGGAAGATCAACTCAGTCAGAGCGAGTCGACCCGAATTTGGCCGCAGAGCTTCATGAAAGCCTGGCTGAACTCGCTTTCTCATCCGGAGATATTGACCTTGCTATGGGATTGACAGAAAAATCCGTGGCATCTCTCAATCGCACAACAATAGTTTGGCAAAACGCTAGATTGTTGAAACCGCTAAAGGAAATAGAGGATCGCGCGTCGCAGATTGGACGCAGCGACATTATTCACCGGGTGAGAAAACTGAGAGATCACGTTAGATACATCAGCAATGGCGTTTTCGAAGAATCGTGATCTTCTACACGGCCATTTCGGCCACGACCAAAAGAGCCGCTGCGACAGCAAGATATCTGCAGAGCGAGGACTCGAATAGGTTTAACTTGAAAGCTCATTGAGAGCGTCGCGGAAAGCAGCACACCTAGTCAGAAAGTCCGAAAGATTCAACACTAAATGGTTTGTTCCAAGAGCGCTCAGCACACTTTGATGCCGCTTCAACAGGGCCTAGCAAGGCACCACCCAGAAAGTAAACCGGAGCCGCGACAACATGCAACAACTCCACATCCGCGGTGCGTTCAGGCATCATCGAATTCACAGCCCGAACACCGCCGTTGATTGCTTCAACTGGCGTTGTGAGTATCAACGAAGTGCCCACGGCTGCACCACGAACAGGCAACAGCAGGGTTTCTCTAATAGGCTCATCGCGCCACTCGTCGGCCGGCAAGGCAGCGGAGCAACTGGTGAGAACGGCCAGAGCAAACAGCAAGGAAGTGCAAAATTCTCTATTCATATAATCAATTCTCCAGAATTAACAAACCCGGTTGAACCGATGAAAGTAGCACTGCGACTTCCGTTCGTGGTTCAACAAGTCCAATCTTATTTCGGAAATATTGTCAAGAACTCCGTCAAAGAAACACTTGTTCAAGTGTGTGCTCGACGAAAGGACTCCAGGATTCGTCGGTCGAAAAGCCACTAAATCTCCAGCAGTTTACAGAACCATTTTACCGAAACTGGAATTCGCAGAAAGCGCCAAGATCAGTGGGTTTGATTGCCGTCTATACTGCGGGTTGCGGATTTAAGTAAAGTGCGGCTGGAGGTCCGGCGGACCTGGTACAGATGGGAGCCTTGAAGGCGGTGGTGGAGGTGGTGGTGCCGGCAAGAATGCAAGGTCGGGCTTCGGCGAGGCGCTTGGTGGCAACGGGGGCAATGGTGGTAACGGAGGCACACTCAATGGCGGTGGCGGGCTTAGACATTGGATCATGACAGGCAAATCCCGTGAACTTTTGGGGCAGAATGCACCACCGTAAACTGGAAAAATAGTTCGCCAATTTACATGCTAAGGAGTTCCGCCTGTTGGACTCTGTCTCTTGCTCAAGATAACGGCCAGCTGTTAGGACTTAAACGAAGGAGCCTTAGCGAAATGCCGATTCATCACCGATGCCAGTAAATCGAGTTGTTCCCGCGAATGATTTGCCTGTATGGTGAAGCGCAGACCAATGTCGCCTAGCCCCGCAAAATAGCTCCCTACCTGCGGCACGAACAGACCGCCCGTACGAAAAGCGACTTGCAAATCTGCAAGCCCGTCAATTCCGCACAGGTAATAGATAGGAACCTCGGTCGAGCGCTCCGGTGCCAGAGTTGCCAGATGAGCGTTCATTATGCGAATGTTTTCGCGGAGTCTGTCGATTGTTTGATCAGGCTCTTCACTCAGTATTCGTAGGGATTCTGTAGTGGCTGCCACCAAAACTGGTGACAATGGCGTTGAGGCCCTGTAAGTGCCGGACTTTTCAATGATAAGCGCGATCACATGTCCAGAGCCTAAGACGAAGCCGCCTTGTGTCCCCAGAGCCTTGCTAAAAGTTCCAGTACGAATCAAATTTGGCGCATCTGACAATCTGAAATGTTCAATTGCACCTTTGCCGGTTCCCAGAACGCCGAAGGAATGGGCTTCATCTAGTACGAGGAAATCATTGGATCGTAACTCGTCTGCCACGCGTCCAACATCAGAAATTGAGCCTGTCAGTGGCTCGATCGGTTCCATAAACACAGCGATTCTTACGTCTGCGCCGCAGCCATCAAAGTCGCGTGGCGACCTTCCCTGATCCAGCACCACAATTTTCTTGCGACTTTGTTTAATGGCGCTCAGAATACTGCGGTGCGCATGAGGTTGAACAACCCACACATCGACAAGGTCGTCCAGCGCGTCGACTACAGCCAGATTACTTACGTATCCTGAGGGCAACACGAGGGCAGAGTCACTGCGGGCGAAACTTGCAAGTTGAAGTTCCAAGTCGATTAAGTGAGACGACTCGCCAGAGGTCAGACGAGATGCGCCAGCGCTGAAACCGTACACATGGAAGGCTTCAGCCGCGGCGGAAAACAATTCTGATCGATGGGCCAAGCCTAGATAGTTCGTGCCGCCGAAGTAGAGGAAAGTCCGTCCCTCAATTACCACTGAGGTGCCTGTATTTTGTTGAATCACAATTTGGTCACTCCAGTCTTCGCTCGCACCTAGAGACGTCAGATCATACATGCAAAGAGTACAGGTGTCGATGAATTTGCGAATTGCATCAAGGTCGAAAGTCAGTTGCAAAAGTCGGCTGGCTTTTGAATTTTTTCTTCATGGAGTGCCACCATTCATTGCTCGTTTTTTCGTATGTTGGAGTGTGTCCGCGCGTTTACGTGGCTGGGGTGAACTTTCCCATAGCCGACGGTATTTTTGAAAAGTTCTACTCCCTGAACATTGCTTCGACAAATCGTCATGCGACCGGTCAAGGAACGTGTTTGTAAAATATATGCAGCGTGATGCCTGCTCAATCCGTTCGCGATGAATTGCGTCCACACATTGTCGCGGCGCCCTACATCGGACGTAAGTATGGAAGAACATTATTCGGGG
>JAKFUT010000225.1 GCA_021732565.1 Candidatus Obscuribacterales bacterium | reverse complement strand
CGCCCGAGCAGGCAGGAAAGAGCAGAACTCCTGCTCGGGCGACTTTCCGTGTGCCAATTCTAAACGTCAATCAAGAATCAGGTAATTCAAGCTGGACGATTTTGCCGATTTGGCGCTTACAAAGAATTTATTCATAACGTACCGCAGCTCAACTTGCGATCACACAGGGAGGGCGCCGACATGATAAATTGCCTCCGGTCCCCCGGCAAACGCGGCTATTAACCCATGAACAACAATCAGGATAGCAAGAGAAACTTCCCATACCTGCCTCATACTGACGACGATCGGGCACATATGCTCAAGTCTATTGGTGTTGAGAGCTTTGAGGAATTGGTGTCTCACATTCCTCAGGAGATCCGGGTTAAGCAACTCAATATCCCTGAAGGACTGAGCGAGCTGGAGCTCACTGAACATGTGCGAAAGCTGGCCGATCGCAATGTACCGGCATCACGTCAGGTATCGTTTCTAGGTGCCGGCTGGTTGCGCCGCTTTGTGCCCGCTTCGGTACCGGCCATTGTTTCGCGCTCGGAATTTGCAACTGCCTACACGCCTTATCAGCCCGAGGTAGCCCAGGGCACCCTTCAAGTAATTTATGAATTTCAAACAGCTATCTGCTTGCTTACGGGCATGGAAGTGGCCAATGCCTCCATATATGACGGCCCGACGGCCTGCGCCGAAGCCGCCCTCATGAGCGGCCGGGTGACAGACCGCCGAAAGGTACTGCTGGCCGACAGCCTCAATCCTGAGTATCTGGCAGTCACGCGCACCTATCTGGAAACCTGCGGGCTCATCTGTGAGGTCGTGGCGTCGCCTTGCGGCACCCTTAATCTGTCCGATCTAAAACTCGATGGCGATACCGCCGGCGTAATCGTGCAGTATCCCAATTTCTACGGTTGCGTGGAAGATCTAGGCGAGATTGCAGAAGCAGTTCATCAGCATGGCGCTCTTCTTGTGGTAGTGGCCGACCCGGTTAACCTGGGATTGCTGGAACCACCGGCAAGCTTCGGGGCCGATATTGTCGTCGGCGATGCGCAGCAATGTGGCAACAATTTATCTTACGGCGGGCCCTCAGCCGGATTCATGGCCACCCGCAATCAGTACATTCGCCAGCTTCCCGGACGTCTTTGCGGACTCACGGTGGACAATCGCGGTCAACGGGCGTTCACACTGACGCTTCAGACTCGCGAACAACATATAAGGCGAGCGCGCGCCACTTCAAACATCTGTACCAATCAAGCGTTAAATGCATTAACCATGCTCGTATATCTCACTTTGATTGGTCCGCGTGGTCTGCGCCAACTGGCGGAAACCGGGTTGCACCGCGCTCATCACCTGGCTAACTTGCTCACCGATATACCGGGTGTACGGCTCAAATTCGAACGACCTTTCGTCAACGAATTTGTAATCGAAACAGATCGTCCGGCGTCCATAGTTCTCGATGCCCTGAAAGTCAACGGCATTCTCGGCGGATTCAATCCTGAACGTACGCACAAGAATCTTGCCAATGCATTTGTGGTATCGGTCACGGAGGTGAATACTCCTGCAGAGCTTGAACATTACGCCAACGTTCTGCGCCACATTGTCTCTGAAACATCAAAATCCGAAACGCAGGCTGTTGGTTGCCGCTCGTGAGTTCGCAGTGGGAAAGACAAACTCAGCAACAGTCTTTCTCCACCTGTAAGTGCACAAAGAGCCGCACAATGCCATGAGATGGAGAGATGGAACGAGTGACGGAGGAAGGGCACGAGCCAATTTACAAGTAGGAACCGGTCTCTCCGGTGCAACAGCGGTCTATACCTTGACTAGCCCGGGAAGGCCACCCGTCGCAAAGTCTTGAGAAGCAAAGTTGAGCGATACCATATACGGTACCACCCGACCAGGCTTGTTCTCCCCGCGAGCGAGTTCGTTGACGATTCAGCACGAAACAAGCATCTTGAGCAAGCAAGACGACCAAACTATTTCATAGACCAATTACAATGGGATCAAAGCAACGGCCAGTTCATCTACCGGCAAAACAGAGGCGGATCGGGTAGATTTATTAAAGCCGGGTTAACCGCAGCACTCTGGCGCGAAACGAGTGGCTAGCGCGGACGAGGCAACGAAGGAGCCGAGAGAGCGTTTACAATTGAACCGAGTTGAGCGCTCGCTGGTGCGAAACGAGTGGCTAGCGCGGATGAGACGACGAGGAGGAGCCGCAGAGCGCTTACAATTGAACCCGAGTGCGCTCTCTGGCGCGAAACGAGTGGCTAGCGCGGATGAGACGACGAGGAGGAGCCGCAGAGCGCTTACAATTGACTAACTGGCGTAATTTGAGTGAGGAAGCAGGCAAATTCTAGCGACAGGCGACCAGGGCGGCATGAATCGATTACTATTAACTGAGCAACCATGGAGCTTCTGAATAGATGACAGAAGAGGCAACAACGAAAAAAGCCAATCCGACGCTGCACTTCCTGCGAGAGGTTGGCGAACTGATTGTAATTGTTCTTATAATGTTAATCGGTATCAGATGGTTGCTTGCGGAAGCCCGCTATATTCCATCAAGCTCGATGGAGCCTACATTACAAATCGAAGATCGCATTTTAGTAGAGAAAGTATCCGGGCACTTGCACAAACCATTGCAACGTGGAGACATTGTGGTTTTCTACCCGCCTCCCTCCGAAATGGGTGGTCGAGATCTGGCTAATGATCCGGCTCATGTTTTAGGCCGATTAACCGGTTTGCCTTTATTTCCCACCGAACCTGCATTCATCAAGCGTGTAATCGGTTTGCCCGGCAATACCATTCAAGTGGTTCGCGGGGTGGGTGTGTTCATAGATGGAAACCTGCTGGAAGAGCCCTATATCAAAGAGAAACCCAATTACGATTTGAACGTAATGGGTGATATTGGCACCACTGGTCGCCAACCGTATCCGGGACGACCAGTCATCGACACGACGGCAGCCAGAAAGCCCATTGTCGTTCCTCCGGGTCATGTGTTCATGATGGGAGATAATCGCAACAACAGTCAAGATAGCCACATGTGGGGCTTCCTCGATCAGGGTCGAGTCATCGGCCGGGCATGTCTCGTTTTTTGGCGGCACCTTCATCCACCGGAATACGGTCTTATGCGTACTATCATCCAATGAGGTGCCTCTCTGATTGTTATAATGGTAAGCTCACACTTGGCAGCTTCAGCGCCCCTCACTAGTACGGCTGGATTAAATGAAACAACAGGACTCTGTAACTATCTCGGACAACAACAATCAATCTTCATCTGATGATCCACAGTTGATCTCAAGCCCGGGCGACACGGCCTCTGATAAAGAGGCAAGCGGGTCCAGTCAGGCTCCTGTACAAAAGAAGACCAAAGACAGGCCCGGTAATCCCGTGGCAAACTTACTGAAAGATGGAGTGGAGCTGGTTGTTGTGACACTGGCGCTCTTAATTGCCATTCGCTGGGGGCTGGCAGAAGCTCGCTATATCCCCTCCAGCTCAATGGAGCCCACACTCCAAATTAACGATCGAATTCTAGTTGAAAAGGTATCCGGACACCTGGGTGCTCCCATTGCCCGCGGTGACATTCTGGTATTTTATCCGCCGGCATCACAGATGCCTAATGGCAAAGATCTGAGCAATGATCCGTTGACGGTGTTTGGAAGATTAACGGGGTTGCCGCTGTTGCCGAATGAACCGGCTTATATTAAGCGTGTTATCGGACTCCCTCTGGAAAGAATTCGGATAAAGAAGGGAGTAGGAGTTTTCGTAAACGATGTATTGCTGCCTGAAGCTGAATATATCAAAGAGCGACCTAACTACGACCTGAATGTCTTAGGAGAGATCGGCGGACGAACAGAGTCTTCGTTCATAAAACCCTACGGTGATAAGAACGAAGAGATTGTTGTACCGGCAGGTCACTTGTTCATGATGGGTGACAATCGAAACAATAGTGCAGATAGTCACGTATGGGGTTTTCTCGACCAAAAACGGGTGATTGGCAGAGCCTGGTTGCTTTTCTGGCGACACCTCGAGGCCCCGAAGTATCCTCGGAATCTTGAGACAGCACCAGGCCAGGATTAGTTGTCAATAGGGTTCATCCAAAACTAACTTATTAAACCTTTCCTGCCTCCAAGTAGCCCGCTGTTTGATGGCAGACTGGAATCACGCACCAGGTCTAGTTCTCGGGTCGTGAACTGCGACGAAGACGGGCGGAGAATTTATGTTTCCAAACGTGAATTCTGGTTCATCTGGGTATAACTAGATGGGTGAGCCATGCGGCGTGCATTTTAGAGGGAATCCTTTCATGGCGAAGAGTGATACGGCCAAAGCGGGAAAGAAGTCGACTCCGGTTGATCTGTGCAATGGCGACGCGAAAGCGGACAAACCAGATAAGCTTGAGTGCAACCACAATCACGTGGAAACGGCCGAAACGGAAACTCGGTCCAATATCAAAGAGAGAGAGGATTCACTTCGGAAGCTCGAATCCGAGCTCAGCAAGAAAGAGATTGGTTTGATCGAACGAGAGATCAAACTGCTCAGCTTTCAGCAAGAACTCGATCGTTTGCGTCCATTGTCGGGTCTTTATCGTGTCGTTAAAGCAATGGCAACCGAGCGCAAGCTTGATTCCATGCTTGAAGTAATCACACGAGAAACAGCCAGCATGCTGCGCTGTGATCGCTGTAGCGTGTTTGTGCTCGACATTCACCGTGGTGAGTTGTGGACTCAACTTGCACAAGGTCTTGAAGGTCATCGCACCATAAGAGTGCCCATGTCCGGCAATAGTGTTGTCAGCTTGTGCGCCCGCACTGGCCGAGTAATCAACATCCCTGATGCATACAGTGATCCTCGCTTCGATCCAGAAGTTGACAAATCAACTGGATATCACACCAAGAACATTCTGTGTGTGCCGATGCATAATCGCAATGGGGCAGTAATTGGCGTTTTCGAAGTAATGAACAAGGACATCGCAACATTCACTCAAGAAGATGAAGAGTGGTTGCAAGCACTGGCAGCCGTGGCCGCAGGACTGATAGAGCAAGCACAAGCTTATTCTGAAATTGAGCATTTCGTCGACAAGACTGTAGAAACACTCGCCCAAACCATTGATAAACGAGATCCGCTTACTGCCGGTCACTCCATTCGGGTGACTCGCTATAGCTTGTCCATCGGGGACAACATGGCGATCTCGGATGATGAGAAAGACGTGCTGCGCTATGCCGCTATGATGCACGATTATGGAAAGATTGGCGTTCCCGAAGCAATATTATGGAAGAACGGCCGATTGACTCCTGAAGAGTATGCATGCGTTCAAACACATGCTCGACTAACTTACGAACTTCTTTCGAATTTGCCATTTACTAATAGACTTGCACACGTCCCTTTCATTGCATCCTGCCACCACGAGAAACTTGACGGCACAGGATACTACCGGGGATTGAAAGGTCACGAAATTCCGTTTCTGGCACGAGTGATAACTGTATCAGACGTATTCGATGCGCTCACTTCAGTGCGACACTATCGCAATAGAATGAATATTGTGAAGGTCTATGAAATTATGGAATCAGGACGAGACAACCATTTTGATCCTGAAGTTGTTGATGCATTTTACGGGCTGCCCTGTGATCGAGTAATGAGAGTAATGGAGTCGGAGCGTGGCGGTCAAATTCCTGAAGAAGTCGATGTGTTCAAAACGATAAGCTGGCTGCGCCTCGTCGAAATTTGTCAGGGTTCCAAACCCAAGAGGGGTGAAGAGAACCTGAAAGATCTGTTTTATCGAATCTACAATGCTAACCTGCCACCGGACTATCAGGAACTCGACTAACAGAAAGGGGCTCTTCCTTGGCTGATTTTGCAACATCCTTTCAGGCGTTTGAGGAGATGCTACGCTCCGCCAGCGATAACGTGATGGGTAAATTCGACCGGTTCACCTTCAAGTTATTGGTCAACAATCTCAAATCCACAGACTTTCAAGTTGTGAAAGAAACCCTTGAACAGCTTGGTAAAGAGAAGCGTCCCATTGCAATTCCGCCT
>JAKFUT010000208.1 GCA_021732565.1 Candidatus Obscuribacterales bacterium | reverse complement strand
GTGGAACCGTAATTGCATCGCGAAACTGCTGCATAACCGAGGGCGTCCGTGAGAAATAGGGACCACCCGATGCCACAATTACGCGTGGCAATTTCAACCTTGCAACGGGTTGAGCTGTTGCACTAAAGCAATACGTCAAAAAAGTGCAAATTAAAAAACAGCAGAGAACCTTGCCTGCATTGCAAAGCCAGGTATCAATAGCCACCGAGAAGCGATTGTCCACCATTAAAGCCCATGCCGCCCATGCTGTACGAGACTCCATTTTGTGGATGTTCGTACCAGGACGCCGGCCCCATTTCGGTTTGCATTTCATTGAAGTAATTCATTTGCATCTGCTGCTTGAATTTATCATCAGATCGAGCATCTATGGCATCTTCCCTGATCGAACTTACATCATTGCCCAGATTGGACATTGCCGATTGCTGTGATTGCTCAAGGGTGGCAACTCTCTGGCGCAATGTCCGGATTGTCTGCATGTCACGCATTCTCATCATCGAATCAGCACGTAACCAGTTCTGCAATACTTGAATCTGCGATTGTGAGTCCTTTCCCTTTAGCTTTTCCAGCTCATCTACACGTTTTTGAGCGTAAAGGCGATAAGCACTATTTCGTCGATCGTCCAGATCTGCTTGATTTTGGGCGGACATCTCTTCGCCCTCAAGCGCTCTTATCTGGCCGTTCTCAAGTTGCAATAAATCGCCGTCGTCTCGAAAAGCCGACTGATCAGCAGACTGTGCCCCCTGCCCGAAACAAGCCGAGGCCAGCATGGTTGTTGCCAGCCCTAAAACAAGACCCGCACACACTATTTTTGTCTTTGCCAAGAGCATGAGGTTCTCCTTGAAAACGCGCATCACCGCTAAGTTACTCAATTTTTGCGTTATTCACATTATGACACCGCCCGAGTATTTTGTATGGCAATGGCAGCCACGTTCGTCGTGATCTTGCAAAGAAGTCGCCACTGATATCCACCAGCGACAGGTCGCGCACAAAACCTGTCGCGTCTCCATCTTCGAATTCGTTCGAAAGGATGTTACTAGTGATACCAAATACGATGGCGGAGTATATCAGCGGCGATTCGTCACCAGCGCTCGTGTTTCATTGGCGCAGACACGGCCGATTACTTCAAATATCTCGCCCATGGATCTGTCGACGCCGGTGGCAAAAGCTACGCCGCAGGCGAGCCCCACAGCATATTTCCCGGGAGCCCATTTCAGTCCGCATGCAGTGGCTGCCCTTATCGATAAAGTCGAACCAGCTTCCAGTGCCACCAAGTTAGTTCCGGCTCGAAACAGTTTCCCTCCTCCTTCTTCAGGAGAGCGCTTAAAAGCCGAATGAACATCATTCAATGTATACGCTAGAGCCAAAGTACTCAACGCCATTGCTCCACGCAAGGCAATTCCCCCTCGTGGAGTTTGAGTCGCTTCCCACAGAGAAAGTGAGCCCGGTATCCGGGCCCGATTCCCGATAAGCAGCGCGTCTTGAACAAGAAGCGGAGAATACGATCCGAAACAGGCACGCATCGCAAGTCTTGACGAGGCAGCACCAAGGCCGATGTCTCTTACATCTTTCCATGTAGTATCGGCAAGCTGTCTCCGGGCGTAATCAGTTAGCTCCTTTGACGGAAATTTACGATCCATCGCTGCAAATAGTTCTGTTAGCGGAATCGGCGGTTGTGCTCCGGGAGCGTATGAGAAATCATTATGACTGCCCCATTGATTATCCACGCTGACCCGATTCGAAATCTCGTCATAGTCGGTGATAGTCACCAAATGCGGTGCCGTACCGGAGTCCACATCGGCCCCCTGCCCAAAAGGCTTCAGCGCGGCGTCCACACCCAGCAAAACCGGAAATTTCTTTTCCGTTTTAAGTCTGATCAGTGTCGCGCGAAATTCAGCTATGGTTTCCACTCCCAGAATTCCATGGCGGTTTGACTTCGGATAATCTCTTTCAATGGCGAAATCGACTGAGTCTTTGCCTGTTATCTGCTTGTTGATTTCGCTGATAGCCGGCAGGTTAAGGAAAGGACTGTTCTCGGTATTGGAACGGAAATTGAGAACAAATCGCTTCGGCGGATCCTGAGAACAATCCAGAAGATATTCAGAGTCGGTAGCTCGCCCGGGAGCTTGGCAGTATGCAATCATTCCACTCCCCGGACGCCTACCATCGGGCAACGTCGTTTGACGATTCCAGTATATGTTGATCGCTGTTACCTGAAAAAGTTGGCTGGCAAAATTACGTTGTCCGTCATACGGTACTGTGCAGCGCGCCTCCTCATCCGGCTGAATCGCCCGCGGTCTGATCCTTGAGCCGTCATGGCATCGATATTCACCAGTCGTTGCAATATCTGCGACCAACTTTGCCGCCTTCGAAGGAGCGATGGCATACAATCTACATTCGTAGGAAGTAACATTGCAAGTCGGGTGCTGCCCCTGGTCTATGGACGTTGGCTTCGCGGCATTTCGCAAGATCTCACAGGCCAGCTTCTCTACGGGATACAATTTGGCAGCCAGCGAGGATTCGAGAACTCTTTTTAATTCCTTGTAGGTGTTGCGCACCTCGTTTTCGTCTAGTCCCCTGGTCGCGGCTGCTAGTTCAAAATCTTTCATTAGCGGCTGAATCGTGGTTTCCGTCCAGGAGCGCAGCTTGTTGTCTCGCAGAAGAATCTGCAAGACTTTGTCTCGGGCATCGGCCAGAGATTCGGCCGGTCGCTCCCAGCTCCAGCGATATCGTCTTACTTGTTCACCAGGCAGTGGAAGCACCATCTGCGATGGCTCTATCTTTGTCCAACGGCATGCCAATGAGGGTTGCAAACCTGAGCGAGCCATTAATACTTCGCTAGAAAGCACCGTGCCTGGCAGAATGCCGCATTCTCCGTGGTTAACCGAAGCAATGACACCTGGTTCCATGTAACGCGAACTTATCTCAGCACTTTTTTGTTTATCGGCTAGAGTCTTTGCAGCCCAATCCGCTTTTGCACGCCATGCTTCATCAATTAGAATTTGGCCAACAGTGCTCGACTCGCTAATCGGCGTGGAGAGTAGTTTGGCATCTGCAGAATTACCTGGTTGTTTTGCGTTAGCCGGTAAAATCAATTCGTCGAACATAAGCCTTTCCGTCACAGGGCAACGTCCAGCAGCCCCGTCACCGACGCATGTTAACCTTCATCATTCAATAATATTAAGCGCGACTAATCTCATGATACAGGTTATGTCCGGTTAAGCAATACCGTTCCTCATGATTTTACTCCAGAGGCGTCGTAATCTCCCCCTCCAAATTGTCATCGAATACCAAATCCGAAGTCTCGTCATAGCCCGTAATAGATACCAAATGCGGTGCCATTGCGCTGTCAGCATCGCTACCGGGCCGAAACGCCTCCTCATGGCGTCTCCAACCAGCAAGACCGGAAACTTCGTTTCCGCTGTAAGCCGCATCAATATCGACCGAAATTCAGCGGCAGTTTCCACTTGCAAGATTCCAGCGCATTGTACCTTCAGAAAATCTCTTTGAGCTCCCAAATCAACGGATATTATTCAACGGGTCCTTTGACTCGAACGGGACTTCTGTCTGGATATCTCGCGACTCCATGTTATTTCTGAAATCTTCTATTTGTAAACGCTCCGGGGCTACTTCGTCGCCTCGTCCGCATTGCGGCATTTCAGCAAAACGGAATTTACAACCGATGTCTGTTGACAGCTCTGTCCAAAAGTTTGGCTCTCCCATTTTTGCCAATGTAATGTAATCTGGTAGCGCCATCACCGAAGGGGCCAGCTCTCATGTCATCCATTAATCGACTATTAGCAGTTCTATCTCTTTCTCTGTTTTGTATAGGTAATTGCGCAGTGCCTTGCATCGCCGCGGCGGAAGAAACGAAGGCCCCCTTATCGTTGGATGAGATATTGGAAAAACGCCGCTCTATCAGGCAGGAGTTAATGGTTCCATCGTTGGAGGGAATCAGAGGCGTCGCCTACAGAGTCGTGGGTTACAAGTCTTTCGAGCCGCTGGAAAAAAGCATGGGTGACAAACTTGTCCATCTTGGTGTGCCGGTGGTGAGGCTGCTGGATATGAAAGAGGGACAAAAACCGGTTGACGCCATTGTCCAGATCACATTCTTTAAAGCCGGCAATTTCAACATTGGCGAACTTACGGCGGTGCAATGGGTATCGCTGCTGCGAAATCCGAAAATCAAAGTACGTGCAGTTACTTATAAGGATCGCATGGTTCTGCAACATGGCAAGCCCCTACCCGCCGTAGAATCATTGACGAATCAGTTTGTCATTGATTTTTTGAAAGCCAATCAGAAACCGGCATCCAGTGAGGCTGTCAAACCCGGCATAGACGATACCGTCACCGAAGGTAAAGACAAAAGTAAAGGTAAAAAATCTGAGAAGACTGAGAAGAAATTGAAAGAGAAGAACACGAAGAAAGACAAGAAAAAATAGCTCGTCTCAAATTACTTTTTCCACCCTTGACGACAGCTCTCCCGGGGCAACTTCGCCGGAATGACTCCAGTTCGTATTTCCTTTCTTATCCAATAAGACCTGCGCAGGAATATAGCCCTGATAATAGGTCTTAATCAATGTACGGGCCTCGGGTGAATGATGATCGACATCGATCACTATAAATTTGACATTGTTCGCTTTGAAGTGTTTGTACAAATCAACTACACGTTTGGCATGGCGATTGGTATTTAGATCTCCGGCTGCTCCGAAAAATATGTAGGTTGCCCTGCCCGGCTCAATAGTCATATCTTCCATTTTGTCGGCAACGATTGGAAATTGCTTGTCCATGTCGCTGTCGTAGGAAATCCCTTCACGCAGACGAAGGTTCTCAGCAGCCTGTGCCGTCACTACCAATGAGAGCAACAGAACAACCGCCAGTGCCATAGATGTGCATTTGCGTGCCGATTCGCCAGTAAAATTTACACTTAACGGAATCATCAGGACCGGCTCCGGCTCCGGAAAAACCTCAGAAATTATAAGTAACGTCTCGATTTCAGTTAGCGGGCCTGATCGTTGAAATCACTTGCTTTGACACAATGAACCCACCGTGACCACTTCTGTTGCTCATAACTCATGGCATATTCATAAAGCGACTTGAGGAGCCGGCGTCCGCTATCGGTGGTGGTTACAAATGCGAATTTCGGCTCGATGACAAGATGATCTGATTCACTCCCTCTCGACAAGTTAACAGTCTGCCACTCAATGGCAATTTCGACTCTTAAGACTTTGTCTACATTATTCTGGGGTGGAATTGACAGCCTCTCCCACAACCAGCGAACGAGGACGCGAGTGGCCGGGACGGAGGGGTCCGCGGCTTGCAAATAACGGCTGAATGCCTCCAGGATCACGAATTGCGGTCCCTCCGGGAAGACGGCAGTGCGGCATGATAAAAGATTAAAGGCACTGCTTGTATCTTCTTCAAGCTTACGGCAAGGGCGACTTTCAGGCAATAAGCGATTTCCAGAGCGATGGACTGCCCGTACGTAGCTGATAATACATTTTTTAAGTCAAGTTGCAGTCCACAAAAGCAGGAGAAATCGCTCGGCTTTTATGCGAACCCTCTCTCTGTCTGCCTTACCAGACTTCAGACCGAGTCGGGTGCCATCTCGGTTGTCCCTTACAAAGAAATACACCTTAGACTAAACACCGAAACCATATTGTAGAATGGGCTCAGGTCTCTGAGTCGTTCAGACCTTCGCACTTTAGAAATCTCGCTCAGGCAATACAAGCAGATTTCTCAAACCAATAGCAGTGAGTTCGGAGTGCTGGGAACACAGGACCGCCCGAGTTTTCGGGAAAGGTTTCGTGCTTTCGGGTTGTCTACTAAGGGCTTGCCATTAGTCCAGGGCGAATCCGGAGCAATCCATTGTATCGGGGAGTACAACCATAAGTCAGCCAGTTCTTAGTTTGGCCGGAAACGACCGGACAGCTCACGCCAGCAAACGGGAAGCTTTAAGCCGTCTGTTGGATGACGAGTTGCTGTTTCGAGTAGCGCGCCCCGGACAATACTTG
>JAKFUT010000401.1 GCA_021732565.1 Candidatus Obscuribacterales bacterium | reverse complement strand
GCCGAGATAAGAGGGAACAACAGTTAGTTGAGCGATTGCTCAAGATGGCCGCGGCTCTTTCGATGGTGACCGGGGGACATGGTCCCTATTCGGATAAACAACAGTAGATAGCGGGGCACGCCTGAGTGAGTGCAACTACTCACCAATAAGTGAACTAATGTTAAGGCTCTTCAATCACAAGAGAAAGTCAGCCACTGCTGAAACCCCCGTCACAGCGCATTCTTTGATGCCGTGCCACGACGCGAACAAACTTAATCGTCAGGTTTTTTCCTGTCGGGCACCTTCCGTGATAGTTTCCAAGAGAAGAGAGGGAATAAGGAATGTACAGTTCCGCCTCCCCCTGCAATCAAAAACTGCTCAGATTAATAGGCTAGCGTTGAGGAAATCCCTTCGCGCGGAGAGCGGAGTTCAGTTAGTTGAACTTGTGGTCGCCATCGGGTTGATCTCACTGCTAACTGCTACATTGCTCGACGGTCTGTGGACCTGTGCGCGAACTAACACAGCTACCCAAAACCAGTTAGCAGCCACGAATATAGCGCAACAGGTTGTCGACCAGGTTCGCAATGCGAACTGGAACACATTGAGAAACAATCTGGGCACTCGAAGCCTTTTGGTCAATAGAGAATTCAGTGCCGATGTAGGACCTGGATTTCAACCCAGACCATTGATGCTCGATATGGCAAACAACGGCTATTCATGGGAGGGACAACACAACTTGTTCACCGGAACAGTAACGGAGACCATAGCAGATATAGGTCAGGGCCAGCTGCTAATCACTGTTAATGTTCAATGGGCAGATGAACATGGACGGAAACCGAAAGAGTTGAACATGAGTACACTGGTTTCACAAGATGGCATACACAACTAGGAAAGGTGGATGAGAACAACAAGTGGATTTAGTCTTGTTGAATTGCTCGTCACAGTATTGGTGATGGCCCTGTCGTCCAGTGCAATTTTCGGCGTACTGGTGACCATAATGTCGCAGAGTTCAAAGCTACAAAATAGATGCGACACCATAGAAGTTGCACGTAACAGCCTGGAAAAGATTGGCCGTGATATGCGCAGCGGGCGCAGTCTTGGTGATGTCTTCGGTACGGAAGTGAACAACATGGTGGAAGGAAGCGATGTTTTTCCCTCGGCTCGAAATCCGCTCTACGGTTCCGGACAAACCCCACCTAATGGCTGGCCTGCCTGGGGCGATCAGTCAAAACCGGAGACGTTCAAGTTGAGCAACACCACACTGGTGGTGCAGGTTCCCGTTTTCGACACTGACGGTTGGCCCGGTGCCATTCCTCAGAATTTGCTTCCCGTCGGTATGCAAACTCAGGCAAATGTTGAAACTCATATTTATAGAGTGGTGGCCGATCCCGACAACCCGGGGGAGTGGTTGCTGCAATGGACAAAGGTGCCCGGTGCGTCCGTGCCGGGATATGATGCTGCCGGTTTACGACCTTCTGCAAGTCAGACCCTGGCCAGTGGCATAGTTGGTCCGCTCAATCCGGCTACAGGGCAGCCGCGAATCTTCCAATATTTGGATAAACTCGATGCCACCGGCACTGCACGAGATAACATTGCAGATCCGCAAAATATGGTGAACTACAGTGGGGTAATGGTCAACCTGGAAATTAGACAACATCGCGACACCAGCCAGGTGAGCGGCAAATTCGTCAAGACAAGTGTACTAGCATTGAAAACAGAGATCTTCCTGCGAAATAATTCCATCGCAACATCAGTCGGCATGCCATCACAAGCTCAAAGCCCGTAAGCATGCGTCGTTCGGAGGTGCCTCAATGAAACAATCAGCCTCAATCGAACCTCGTAGTCAGGGTGGGTTTTCGCTGGTCACAGTGATGGTCATCGGCATGATTTCAACTCTGTGGGTATCAGCACTCTTTACAGCAGTGCTACCAGGCTATCAGAGGGTTGCACATCTTCGCCAACAGCACGTGCTTAGAGCGTCCGCCGAAGCTGCGCTAGATTGGACCGTATCGCAACTGAACGCCACTCCCGATTCGACGCTGGATGATCCCACCAATAACGGTCAACCCGCAGCGCCGGCACTTGTGCCACCAACCGCCATCGGATCATATGGCATACCAGTTTCGGTAACTGTACAAGTCAACAACATTCCGGCTCCCCAGTCATCTTACATGTGGGACCCTCTACTCGACCCGACTAATCCGCAAGGAGCGGGTTTAAACGGCCAGCAACTCTGGCGAGTGGTCACGGCGACGGCCAGCATCAGCGGCAGTACCAGCACTAAAACCGTTCGGGTAATCTTGAGACCAACGCCTACTGCCAGCCAGGGAGACAGCCCGATAGACGGTGCGATGTTTGCCAGAGACACATATTTTGGATCAGGGGCTTCGTTAATGGATGCCTACGACTCTGGAGACGGGAGCTATGGTGGCAGCAATGCCAGACGCATGGGAGGCGGAATTGGCAGTAATACCTCTGTTACCCTGGCGGGCAACCAGGAAATATACGGTAATGTGCAGGTAACATCTGCCGCAGGAACGGAACAAAGCAACGTCGTAATGGGAATGAACAATGTCACCGTTCGTGGTGGCGTTTTGTCAAACGGCCAGGCTGACGATTTCTACGACAGCCATACGCTGGGACAAGGTTTGCCGTCAGGATCGCCCCCGGTACAAGAGGGAATTCAAAAACCGCAGAAGCAGCTGCCGGCAGTTCCTAATCCACCAGCCACGGCCAATACTCTTTCACCAATCAATCTTGCCGGTAGCGCATCACAGACACTAGCTGCTGGAGACTATATCGTTCCGTCCATTCGTATAATGAACACTGCCTCGCTGAACACCTCCGGCAGAGTGAGAATTTGGGTGCAGGGCACATCACCGCAAATTACCGTTACTAGCCCTCAAGGCATTGCAAACACCACCGGTGTACCGGCTAATTTGCAAGTGTACTTCTCGGGCACCACCGCCATAAACCTGTCGGGCAGCAGCGATTACAAAGGGGTTCTTTACGCTCCTAATGCCACTGTAAATTTGGGAACCAGCGGCAACATTTATGGTTCGATTATCGCTCACCGAATATCCCAGACTGGCAATGGAGCAATTCATTATGACATTGCACTGGGACGAGCGAATATCTTCACCACTCAAGTATTGATGGTACCGCGCTGGCGAACGGTAAGCTGGCAGGAAATTTAACAAAATCATCGGGGAATCGTCTTTGACATAAATCGGTTTTGTTTTTGCGTGTTCGACCGGGTTACTATCACGACGAAGTCCGCCGGGACAATCTATGGCCTCACCGCGGAGTTTTCAGCTCCGGCAAAGTCACAGCTTGATGCAGTTGACGTAAACTTTTTCGGCTCGCAGCTTCCACCGGGTTGGCGGAAGCCCACTGGCGGGCGTTATATTTTTCGCACACACATTGTTGCTGACAAGCATGGCGCCCCTTCGAAACTAGCAGGGCACTATGTTCGTCCACAACCTTGTCATCTCTCCTCCGGTGCTTCAACGAAATAGCATCCCTGTCCATTAGCCAGCGTTCAGCCGACAACTTGCCTGACCGGTTATCATGAAGGCGTGCTGAGGATGTGACACTTTGCAAGCACCCCCCTCAGGTTCCGAAGTGGTGTATTATGGCGCGATTAGTACAAAAGTTTGGTGGCACCTCGGTCAGAGATGCCGAGCACATTCAACGAGTGGCGAAGATCGTCCACGACGCGGCACGCGGCGGCAAGGAAATCGTAGTTGTTGTATCTGCTATGGGGCACACCACGGACGAACTGATAAATTTGGCCGAATCAGTAAATGATCTGCCCGACCCCCGTGAGCTTGACATGTTGCTCAGTACCGGTGAGCAGGTTTCAATTTCGCTGGTGGCGATGGCTTTACAAAAACTGGGGCTCAAGGCCAGGTCCTTCACTGGTGCTCAGGCTGGAATCTTGACCGATGAAACCCATACTTTTGCTCGCATAAAAACAGTTCAACCGAGTCGAGTGGAAACGTCTCTGCGCAGGGGTGAAATCGCTGTCGTTGCCGGATTTCAGGGAATGACCCGTACCAGTGACATCACCACTCTCGGGCGCGGCGGATCCGACACTACCGCAGTGGCGCTTGCTGCGTCTCTGAAAGCCGAATGCTGCGACATATACACTGACGTGAACGGTGTCTATACCACCGACCCGCGATGCTACGGGCAAGCCCGCAGACTACACACCATCAGTTATGAAGAGATGCTTGAGCTAGCCTCACTGGGAGCACAGGTGTTGAACGCTCGTTCGGTGGAGCTGGCGCTGCGGCAGAAAGTTCCAATTAGACTACGTTCCACATTCGAACCTGGTGATACTGGAACTTTAGTGACATTGAGAGAACTGTCACCCGATTATCAAATTTGCGGTGTAGCGCTTGATACCAACAGAGTTTCCTTCCGTTTGAGCTTGCCCCGGGATTTCTCCGTGAAGGAACCGTCACTCGATGATGGTAAGCCAAACCACTACAATGTTAGAGCGCAACGCGTGGTGGAGGAATTGTGCAACCTTGGTTTATCGCGTGACCATGTGAATCTTCGTACCGATGGTGACTCAATTTGCGAAATAGAATTCAATTGCGAGAAACGGTTGTCACGTGAAGCGCGAGAGGTGCTACTTGAATTCTTTCCGCAAAATAATGGAACGCTTTTAAGAGTTGACAGCGACGTGGCTCGTATCTCCATAGTTGGAGTTGGAGCCAGAGAACGCCACCAGCGCGGAGACATGATTAATGCTCTGCGACAGGCATCCATTCCCGTCGCAATGGTGACAACCAGCAATATCAGCGTTTCTGCAGTTGTACCGGCAAAATATAAAGATGATGCGGTCAAACAACTTCACGAGACGTTCTGCAACGGTCATAATTTCGCAGATGCACAGGCAGCCACTTAACGGGACTGGAGGATTCATGACCCCGCCATCACCATTTGACAAGTTCGTTGACAAATTTAAGTCTGGAACCAAGGTGGCCGCCGAGCAGATGAAGCTCGCCGGTCGCATTACCGCTTTGAATGTAGAAAGAACCACACAGAAGACCGAGCGTGAGCGACTCTTGAAAGAGATCGGACTGAAGACTTACGGTGTCTTTAGTAAGGCGAAAAAGCTTGCCCCCGAGTCACTCATGGAAGAAATCATGAGCGAACTCAACCACATTGAACGAATTGATCAACGCTTGGAAGAAATCGAAGCTGAGATTGCAAATCTTCGAGCCGAGTACGTTGCACGCAATGACGGAAAAGACGCACCGGCCGGCGATACCGATGCCGAAGCCGTCGCGGAACCACCAACAGAGGGCGGGGTAGAAGAGAAATGAGCAGATTTAACTTTTCGCTAGCTATTGCCTTATCAGTTTCAGGCTTCATTAGCGCGCTGGCGCCTGCGAGCGCAGACTACATTTCGCCCGGCATTAAAGATAAGGGACATGAATACACTGAGGAGAAGCCGCGTTCGGAAATTTACGGCACCGGCGAAGGCGGCCGGATGGTCGAATCTTCAGAGCTTCGGATGGCCGTTGACGGGCTGATTCGCGATCACAGTTGGGACGAAGCTGTGAAAAAAGCCAAGAAAGCGGTGCAACTCGATCCGGGATACCCGGAGAACCACTTGCTGCTAGCAAGGGCGTTGGTAGGAAAGCTTTACAGTGATAAGGGTGCAATTGACGAAAAATTGCTTGCCGAAAGCCAGCGAGAATGGAACTTGATTAAATTCCACGACGCAGACCCTTGCAACCAGCTGGAAGCGAAGAGTATCTGTTGGCAATTAGGCCGAATATCACGCAGCCTTGAAAAGGATCGCCAGGTGAAGGCGAAACTGGACGAGAAGAAAAAAGCGGCCGAATTGCTCGCCAAGAAGTCCGATGGCCCCGCACATGCCACCGTCGCTGGTGACACCGAGAAAGTGGCTGTCTCGGGAACTGGCAAAACAGTGGACGAAGTACAGACTCAACTGGCCTCCAAGCCAAAGAAACGTTGGCTATTGTTCTAGGTGCTTAGCTTTATTTAGTGTGGGTTGGCATGACCAATCTCAGTGGGCTGAAGATTGCCAACTCACTGAACAGTTTGCTGGTCGGGTTGCTACCGGGCGCAGGGCTACTTCCTTCTACTTGTTTTTTCCTGGTGGCAATAGAACTACTTACTCGACTTAAGGAAAAGTCGCCACGGCGACTTGTCATGATGGCCTTTTACGGGCAACGGTGCTAATCTTGCCGGATCTTTTTGTGGAGATGGCTTGTGCTGCCCATTTCGGATATTCCCGCATGCGT
>JAKFUT010000384.1 GCA_021732565.1 Candidatus Obscuribacterales bacterium | reverse complement strand
TTAGATTGCCAGTGAGGTTGAGACTATTCACCGAGCCAAAATCCTGCAGAAGGCTCACATTGGTCGGTACCGTCAATGCCGTGACTGTGTGCGCAAGCGAGGGGGTCAGGTTTAACGTCCCCCCAACGGCGATGCCTCCCTGGCCGATCGTGAGGGTTTGTCCTTGCCCGCTGAGGGCGTTCAGGAAGGTCGCATACTCTGCTCCAGTAAGTTTGTCGCCACCGGTCACTGGCTTAGCATGCCCGTTGACAACCAGATTCACGCCGCCTCCATACGAAGCGTCAACTGTGTGACTCGGGTCAGTTGAGCCGAGATTTATATCCTCAGCGGCTACCCTTGGCACTCCCATTTGGGCCAATGAAAGTAGCGACAGCGTGCAAACGACTCGCCTCCGCCAATCTTTCTGGTTAAGATGATTTCCTGTGGAAGAAATGTTCAAGGGACTTTGCATTTTGGTACCCCATTCAGATAGTTGGTTGATTCGTTCGTTTGTGTTGGGAGAACAGGACCTGGTCTTCTGTGAATCGGGTGTCAAACGTCTAATACCTAGACGCCAAACTACGGAGTGAGAGGCCACAGCAGTGGCGATTAAAGCATCTTTGTACAGCGTGCGTCTACCGTCGTGCTCTTGCGCTACCGCCATTTCTATTTTCGATAAGCTTGCCTTTGATTGTCCTTTGCGAATCTCAGCGGATCGATCCGCTGAAGAAATCGAAGAGCATACTACTTAGTCGTTAAGCCTAAGCCACGATCTCTTTTGCTACATTTCTAATTCCGGCAGAATGAAGCATCCGGAACCGGATCCTTCCCGAAATACGATTCAAAGAAAACATGCAAACACGAACAGTTCCGCATGGGTTTATTAGGACTGCCGGGAAACTGGTTGGGCTTCTGTAAATCGGGGTCGTTCAATCGCCTGATACCCCGATACCGAGACACCGATGCGTAACGCATGGTCATGAGTCGCCACAGCAGTGGGGATCAAACAATCTTTTTAGCGTGTCGGTCTAGACTATTGTTATAAATGAGCAAGCGGTTCGAAAGCTCGGCGGTTAACCATACGTCCCGGTATCGTATATGGTGGAGATAAGGCGGGCGGAATGGTGGCCCTCCCACCGCACGACAGACAAGCTTACTCGATGAGCGTTGATGTAAGTGGGCCTCCACGCCTATCACCACAGATCGAGACATGGGATAAATCGAAATAGTCTGGTGCGACCCGGGCGAAAGACCGTGAAGTCGGCCACGGACCGAGCAACTAAGCCGCCAGCACAATGGCAGGTAAATAAGCTATAATTGACGATCATTTTTACGACTTAGTTACAGCTGGAATTCGCGGTGGATAAAGTGAAGCACTCAGAGGCATTTGTAAAACTGGTGGAAGACGCTAAGACTCGAGTATCCGAAACAACACCGGAAGACGTTCTTGAGAAACAACGAAATGACGAACAGTTCCACCTGGTGGACGTCCGTGAAGACAACGAGTGGGAGAATGGCCACGCCACTGGAGCAATTCACATAGGGCGTGGTGTTCTTGAGCGTGATATCGAGAAAATGATACCGAATAAATCGGACCTCGTTGTTCTCTATTGCGGTGGAGGCTTCCGTTCTGCATTGGCGGCAGACAATGTCCAAAGGATGGGGTACACCCGCGTGCTGTCTATGGATGGCGGCATTAGAGCATGGCGCGAGAAGGGTTATCCGCAATCGATACCAGGGAAGGAGCCTTCGCGCTGCAGTTAACCCCGGCGGAAGCAGACCGCAGAGGGAGAACGCTCACTCGCAGACCATAGAGAATTCAACCGCCATTGAAGAGGGAGGGAGTCAAACCCCCTTGGTGTCACCACTTCTCCTCATCAGGCGGAGGGCACCATTGCTCCACTTTGAGTTCAACAACTACTTCTCAGCGGTGACAGGCTTTGGGTATACGCAAGAGCAACTAATCGCCAGCCTTGCGTGGTGATGGATTCCTTAAAAGGTCGCAGCCTTGAAGCCTTAATCAATGAAGTTCACCTGGCAAACGGCTCACCCTGCATCACAAGAAATCTAGTAAAACTCACACCGTTATGAGCAGTTAGTCCTGAAACCGCTGCTCATAATTCAAGTCACATGGGAGAGACCGGTGCCTGAAACCGCAGCCGAGGGGGAATTGCACCATGCTCCTTAACACTTGCTCAATAATTTATCCCTCATAATAGGCTCTATGGATGGCCTAGTTTCTGAAATATCTACATCAAGCCTTTTGCACGCGGAATCTCAAGTAGATTGGGTACGAGCAAACGTTCTGTGTCCGGCGCTTAATACTGCAATTCTGGAGCCGGCTCAAGCCTTCGCGCACACCATAAATCAGGCCACAAAGTTAGTCTGTGACAAAGAGTGGCTGCCTGACGGTCCGCTTTCTCCGCCTCCACAAGCAGCACTATGGACCAAAGAATGGTACGCGCAAAACATTAGCAGCGGTCTGGCCATGACCATTCCCTATGCTATAGCGGGCGCATTGACGGGTCGCGGGTTACATAAACTGGGAGCACTTACTGGAGCAGAGGGAGCGTCTGCGGTCTTTCTGAAGAGCAAGTACACGTCAACGATCTTGGGCGCCGCCCTCTATGACGGATTCAAGGTAACGAAAGAGGGTGAAACGCGGCTCGGCAATGCTCTTGGAGGCGGAACCGGGTTTCTGGTATTTGAATTAGGAAACGGGTGTGTAAAAAATTGGAATCCGCTCCTTCGTATCCCGGCGCGTATGGTCATTGGAATGGCCGGTGCGGTGAGTCACCAATCTCTTTCGCACCTTGTCGCTCAAGGGCACCTACCTAAGTCGGAGCAGTTATATCAGGCTGCGCTGAGCGGCGCAACAATGAACGTGGCACTACCCGCAGTGCACAGAATGGCAGAGAAAGGGGTCAACCATGCGTGTCTCGCTCTAGGCGTAGGCGTGCCTGTGGAATCGTATTTGCGCACTCAATTGAAAGGTCAGCCACAGGAAAAATCTCCCGACCTTGCGACACTTGCGAAAGAACATCAATGGGCGGTCTTGCAAGATGGCGCAAAACGAACAAGCGCAAATGGTTCGCGCAACTTTATCGAACTCGCTCGTGGAGACGCAACGCCAGAAAGAATAGGACACGAATTAAAACATCTTTCCCAGCAAAGATCGGCAGAGCATGAGGCTCAATTCGTGGCGGCCGCAGATCTATTGCAGTCGGGCACCACTGATAGTGTCGCAGGATCATGGCAGAAATATCGAAAAACCCGTGTGCTGCAAGAAGCCGCCGCGAGGGAGACGGAAGCTGTAATCGCACGGCAATTAGGACGAGAAGTGAAGGAAACCCTGTCGCTGGAGCAGATAGCTAAACTCTCCCCGGATGGTCAGCGCACTTATGAACAAATCTGGCACGACGAGTTCATACAATTCCGCGCAACCAACGGAAAGTTTCGTCCCGCACGGGATTATGCAAGACCGGTCGAGTGGGATGTCGCAGGACAGTTCGAAGGATTCTCCGACAGCCGAAGACTGGAGATGGCAGCCCGAGTGACGGACTCTCCGTGGTACTGGAAGTCGGATCTTTTGATCAGCATGCTCCACGATCCAGTGCACAAAATTAGAGTCAAGGCAGTGGAGGCGCTGTCGACCGCGGTAGAAGCGGACCGCCCTGCAATATGGCAACACGCCATTGAGCACCCCGATTACGTCATACGGATGATGGCATTGGACCAGATACGCTTACTTCCACCTGAGAGTCGAGTCGCGGCACTGGAACGAGTTCTGGATAATCCACTTATTCTGGAGCGGCCAATCGATGAACTGTTGTCTGCGAGATACGGGCCGACAGATCACGCACGCGCTGTGCCGAAGCTACGAGAAGGAGATAATCCGACAGCCTACGCCGCGCTCTCCAAAGATCCAGCCAGATGCCTCTATGAGCAACTGCAGCACATTCCTGAAGCTTCCGAACAACTTCGCTTATGGAATAGATTATTTGCGGACGCCCGAACTCGATCAACATCGGTGGATACGATACCGTCGTTGCCGGAACAGTTAAGAACTACCGCATGGTGGACAGCTTGGGAACACTACGTGCGCGAACCGCACTACGAAGTACCTCTTCGTAAACTGGCGCAATCAGTCGCACACTTACCCGCAGGAGATCGAGCCTCTGCTGCGGAACGATGTCAGCCAATTACAGCATGGAATAGAGACAGAGACACCGCCGAGCCGGAGCCTGTTGCCTCAAAAAATCTGAACTGGGCAAGAACAAAAAAAGATTACTCAACATTATCCGTCGAGGAGAAACTGCAAGCTGCTGTCTCTCTGAAGCATGCACCTGAGGGGGAGCGCACAAATCTCTGGAACAAGCTAGTCGCCGATGAGAATCCCCGTGTAAGACTTACATCAGCAGAATCGCTGTGCTCCTTACCGGAAGGTCAGCGCATGCAGTGCCTGGGCCGAGCGCTCGCACACCCGGACTACTACGTTCGCCTGATGGCACTTGCACAGATAGGCGAATTTCCCACTCATCAACGATATGCTGCCTGGAATCTAGCATTCAAGCGGCGAGCAGATCTGCAGCCCCCCGTGAATGCCGAATTGCTTGCGTTGTGTCCCCGTAAGCCCGAGCTGGCACGATCAGAACCACCGATTCCAGAGAACATCTCCGCCAAACAAGCAGCCATTTTGAACCGCACGGGAGCCGACCTCCTGGTAGCGCAAATTGAGGTCTTGCCACCGGCACTAAGGCAGGCAGCTTGGGAAGCGGCCTATGGCGACTACCAAACGATGTGTTCAGCTGCACAACATTTGCATATATTGCCGGAGCATGCACAGGGGAAAGCATGGTTGAAGGCATTGCACGAGACTGTGAGAGGGCTGGAAGGTGAAGACGTTCGGGTCCGCGCGCGCCTAGATCAAGTTCCACTTCATCTACAGTACGTTAGAGACACCATCTGGAGAAATTCCGATAGACTCATTTCTACAAGAGAACGAACCTTTGCAGCACTGGTCGAGTCAATAGATAAACTACCAGCGGCCGACCGAGTACAAGCTTGGGACAAATATCTGGAAGTTGCCGATAAGCACTGGACCTCAGATCATGTCGGCAAGGTATCGGCTGAATCTCTGACCAGGATTCTAAATTCGTTACCGGAGAACTTCGGAACGGATCCACGCACCAGATATGGTGAGTGGCAACGATATCTTCAGATGGTTCAACGCTGGACCTATGGCGGTGCAATTAAGGTAGACTATAAAGTCACTCGAGCAGATGAATGCGTGGGAGCAATGATAAATGCGCTGCCAGAACCTGTGCGCGAGGCGGCATGGAACGAAGCTTACACTCGATTGGGAACGGAAAGGCTGCCTGGTCTGACTTCCGCGGTGGATTGGCTGCCTCCTGATGCTCGGACGCGTTTATTCCTCAGGCTGCTTCAGGAACAGACCAGCGCACCGCTACAGGCTTTACTGGAGGCAACAGTACCGAAACTACCAGCAGAAAGTATCCCGGCCATCGCAGCAGACATTGCCAGATCGAATCATCCAAATAAGAGCGAACTTCTCGGCGGGTTGCCGATCAACCTCTTGAGTCTGACGGATGTGCCACGAACAACTTCGACAATTCGAGCCATTTTGCAAATGGCGCAGAAGGGAGAGGTCGCTCTCAAAGCGGCGGACTTGCGCAAACTATGGGAAAGCATTCCGCTCATAGAACATGAAGACCCGGCTGCGCATCCCATCCGCGATGCCCTGGTAAAAGATGTAAGCCCCGACCTACTTTGCCGACTTCTATTTGAAGATGATCATAGTTTGGTATCAGCGAAGTTTACCAAAGCGCATCCTGAAATTGTGCGCAACCTTACTGGCAGAGTTACCGGTGGAGACAGCCATGAGATGCTGGCAACAGCAGCCCAAGTGTGGATGGTGACCGGATCCCTGAAGTTGACCACCGATGTAGTGCTCAGCATTTCCGCCAGATTGTCAAAGAACCTTGCTGACACAGGTACAGATAGTTGGAAAGCGCGAGCAAAAATAGAAGATTCTATCTCCAACGGAAAAGCGCTCATCGATGAATTATCGGCGAAAGCTGATCAGACGGATAGAATTTCCACACTGCAATCTCTCAACGCACAAATCCATTTGGAAAGCGGAGAGAAAATTGCGGAGTTGGTAGATCTTGCCTCTAGCGTTGCCCGGTCAGATCCGGCATTAATGCGGCAGCATTTCCTCGCCCCTCTCGAAGCGGCCATTGCCGATCGTTCTCGAGACTACCATTGGCGGCTTTCTGCGGCTCGAGAGCTTGGTCGCGTAGCTCAG
>JAKFUT010000046.1 GCA_021732565.1 Candidatus Obscuribacterales bacterium | reverse complement strand
CCACCCCAGCCGCGATCGCCTCTGTCACCGCGATCGCCACGATCACCGCCGCGATCACCGCCGCGACCGGCACCACCGCGATCACCACCGCCATGGTCGCCGGCGCCGCCGTGTCCACCACCGCCATGTCCACCACCGCCGTCGTCCTTGCCATACGCAACGTCGGGATACATGAGGTTGCCCAGAATTACAACCACTGTGATTATGGTCAATACACGACTACCGGCCGCGAACAAATCAATATAATTGCCTGTCCATTCAGCCAGCTTTTCATTCAACAGCTTTAGCTCAGTTACCACTCGCCCGGGCAGTTCAGCCGCGCGCCGCAAAAGCCGACTCACCAGACCGGGCAAATCGATGGCGTCAAGAAAAGTAGCCGGCCGCTGGAGAAAACTTCTGATGAGGTCACGGGTATGCGATCGTTTTAATGCAGGTACAAGTTCAATCACGCGACTGAACAGATCCGCCTCGGGTTCGTCGCAAGCAAATGCCTCACGCAATTCAGGCGACAATAGATGCTTACCGATTTCTACTTCCGGCAATAAAAGCAATGAAACATCCAGGGAGAGAGAATCCCACTCATCGTCTGAGAGAAAGGTGATTGGCTCGTCGTTAAAGAGGTAGTGCAAAAGAATTTCACTGTCTTCCGAGGCCGGGCGTCCCTGCATGCGAAGGTCGGCCACTTCCTGAGGAAAGACAAATAAACGACGCACATGCTCAGCATCATTGATCATTTGGCGGGGCGAAGATAACGGTAGAGAATCGTCGAGATCTTCCTTATTGATGGTTGTCGGCGACGACAAGAAGAAGCCCCAATCAGAACCGTATCCGTGAGCGCTGAATGAAGGTATAACAACGTGATAAGGCAGCGCCGTCAACTCTGCAGATAAAATGCTGTGGAAGATAGACCAGTAGGCTCTGGGCGTGGCTGTGGGCGATGCTGAGTTGACTGCCATCACACCGGAATTGTTGAGTACACTATGGAGCAACTCGTACCATTCTATTGTATGGAAAACGGCTCCTTCTACATCCTGGGGAACGGTTAAATCGCAGACGATGACATCATATTTGGTTCCACACTCTTGCTGCTGTTCAATGAAGTCCCAGGCATCTTCTATAGAAACCTGAACTCTAGGGTTATTCAGACTGCTTTCATTAAGACCGGCAATCTCTTGCCTTCCCAACTGCACCACATCCGGATCGTAGTCGACCAGGTCTATGTGAGTGACGGCGGCAGACTTAAGCAATTCGCGGGCGGAGAAACCGTCGCCACCACCGACAATAAGACAACGCAATTGTCGCCCTTTGTTGCGCCTTTCCGCCAGTGCCAGTGCTGGTAGTACCAGACCCTCATGGTAGATTCGTTCGTCGCGACTGTCGAACTGCAAATCCCCATCGATGTAAAGAGCGCACCATTGCTCATGTTTTTCGAAAACAGCTGCCATACTTCCCCCGTCTTAAGGACTAACATTTTACACTGCCGAGAAAGTCAAGTAGCCTGCAGATGCGGTGCCAAGTGGAGAGCACTGCTCCATCGCATCGCGATCCGACCAGGACCACTCCAAAGTGACGGCGAGTGTGAGCTCACAATTGACACGAGCGGCTAGCGCGGACGAGGCGAGGGCACCGAGCCGCAGGGAGCGCTTACAATTGAAGCGAGCTTGAGCGCGTCTGGCGCGAAACGAGCGGCTAGCGCGGACGAGGCGAGGGCACCGAGCCGCAGGGAGCGCTTACAATTGAACCCGATGAATGAATGGCAATTTCAGCGCAATACCGCAATTGTTTTTACGCTTCGCTTATGTCCCTCGGAAACAGTCACATTGTCACCGTCTATGGTTACCAGGCTAACTTTCTCAAACTCGTCGCCCGGTCCGAGAGACACCGCATTAGGCAGTCCATGTCTCCTGCGATAACGAGTATTGATCTTAAAGATGGCTCGGTTGTCGATGATCGCGGTCAAAGTCAAGTTGTCTAGCAACGTTCCCTGTTGGTTATAGGCAGAAGGCGTGTTTGGCGGAATAGGCGGCGTAACATCGTCGGAAAGCGACGACGTCTCCGGCGGCGGTGGCGGAACAAGGGCTAAAGAAAATGTCTGTTCTCGTCGAACCCGCATTGGTCTCGATGCACTGTGCAAATTGGATGACGGTTGTCCCGCCGTCTGGCTGGCGGGGCGAGTAAAAATGTGAGGATCAGCAATCGCAGTCAGAGGATCATCACGCAAAGTGGCGGCTGCGATAGTGGAAGATGATTGCTCTGCTTCAGCGGACTGCACTGTGCCCGCACTATCAACTTCTGCTTCGGTGGGGATGGTATCAGCCACCCACGACAGTTTATCGTCTGGATTACGCTCACAATGAAATTGATATGCACCAAATATGGTACCACCGAGAAGAATCGATGCAAGTACTAGAATTACGTTTCTCTTGAGGGAGTGGTGGTCCATGAGTCATGTCTCCTGCGGCGAGGTCCGGTGGCGATTGTCAAGCCGTAGGGCTTCGTATAGTATCTCGTCCAATTCAACCAAATCACTCGTGGGAATTCACGTTAGAGGAAAACGCGTATTACGCATAATTCGTTCGGGTAACTTCTTGAATTCAGGCGATTTCGGGGGAGAATTGCTTAAATCTGCAAATCTGCGGACATCTTCTGTTTCCGGCGGGTAGGCTGCGCACGATGGCAGGTGTTTCTGCGGGCAGAGTCTAGCATCCATTGGGGATTTTAGCAGCATGTCAAACTTACTCCTTTAGAGCACCATCATAAACAAGGAAAGAGTGCTGGCGTTATTAGCGACAGCTGCCCCGAGCCTCCCGACTCCGGGCGAAATGCACTTCGAATTTGGCAATCGGTGGTCGGAAGGCTTCTTTCCAAAGGGTTTTGTCAGAATCTTTCACCGTGTCGTACAGCGTGCCGGAGTTTCGCATGCACCGATAAACAGGCAGGGATGCTTGTGTCCGAAAGTACGCCTCTCAGGTTTCAGAACCAGGTCGTGGTTTCAGAAAATAGTCACAACTTTGCCATAGTCTTCAACTATAAGTACTTCAGGATACTCACGTTGCGAGGTCCTCGTGTTGTTGTTGAATTCTCCATATCGCTTTGAGTACAAAAAACTAATCCTCAATCGCTCAATCAAACCTTGCATGATTGGCTTGCTTTGCGTCGCAATCTTAGGGACTGGAGCGGCCATCTACGCCTCATGCAATGGGATTATTCAATTCCCCGGGGCATCGCTTAAGCCTGAACTGGAGCTGATCCCTCCCCCACAGTTACTGCACACAACTCTTCCACTAGCCGTTGCAGAAAACATGTATGACCCGTCGTCGTTTCCGTGGAGGCTGTGGGAAGGAAAGTTTCAGACCATTCCTCGTTCCACTCCAGAGGAGGTCTTACGAGCAAAGGAGATGTTGTTGTCCTTGCACGATCGTTATTCGATGTGCCTGTCTCCTCAAGAAGCCGCTGAAGAGAGGGAGCGGGATAAGGGTAATTCATTTTGCACAGGATTCTCGTACGGTTACTGCAGAACGGAGACGTCTGGCGCAAAACCAATTCCAATTGTCCTCGATGTGGAGGACGACTCACCTGCTCGAGAAGCCGGACTTCAACCCGGCGACTGCATTATGAGTGTCAATCAAATTGATATTAAAGGTAAAACAGCAGAAGAGATGGGGCAGTTGTTTTCTACTTGGCACAAGACCGGTCAACCGATGAAGCTTGTTGTAAGTCGCCATGGTCAACAGCTTGAACTGGGCGAAATGAAAAGAAGGATGCTGAAGTTCACTGCGGTGAGATGGAAGATGCTTCCAGCTCACGTAGGTTACGTTCGGCTCTATGACTTCGTTCAGCCTGATACTGTAAGTCAGATGGAACATGCTCTATATAATTTAGCCGAAGCTGACTCGATCATTCTTGATCTGAGGGGGAATCCCGGGGGGCTTGTGGCGAATGCATGCGGAGTTGCGGCGTTTTTTATGGAGCGCGGCGTGGTCACTAAGACTAAGTCACGCCGATCTGGAGACCCGAATAAACCTGAATGGATAACTTCAACAATTAGTGTGAAAGAAGATGGGGTGCACTATGACGGGCGTGACTCCCGGGGGCACTTGGTGCAATTATATCGAACTCCTCGAGCTCCATACATGCTGAATCATCGACCGCTAGTCGTTCTGGTGAACAGCCGATCCGCATCAGCGGCAGAGATGGCTTGCGGCGCGATCAAAGACAATGGCGTGGGACGCGTACTTGGTGAGCGTACCTTCGGAAAAGGTGTTGGGCAGTCAATTCTAGACATGGCTGATGGCACCCGCATACACATTACCTCCCTCCGTTATGTATCTCCATGTGGACATTGGCCCGGCGATGGATTAAATCGTAAAATCGGCATCAGTCCTAATTTGGAAGTTAAACAACCTCTCGACGTGGTGCTCTGTTCAAATCGAGACAGGCAGTTCAGGACGGCAATGAGCATAGCGCGTATTTTGTCGAATCAAACTCGTCGCGGTTCTCTTCTTAAGTGCGCGCCAAAGGGCGGGTACCAGAATACGCTTCAATCAGGAGCTGTGCCATTTATGTTGGAGAGACCGATGAAGAAAGACGAGAAGCTCTACTAAGCATTGTACGATTTTTCATTAAACCCGTTTCAAATATGCCATAATGGTGGTGTTCGACATTTTGGATTTATTCGAACACCCTTTACCCGCCGTACAGTTAGGAACTGCTCGCTGCTGACATAAATCCCTGATCCTCCGGTTATTTCGTGAGGATTTGGATGATACATCAAGTGGCAGTATGTATGGTCATGAGCGCTTCGTCACTTTGGTTACTCAAAGTGACCGGGCACCGGATCATTTCAACGAGCATGGAGACCAGCTCAAATGGCGGGCCGAAGCAAAATATTGGTTGGAAATCTTTCCACAGACGCTACCGAAGAACGGATTCTTGAGCTGTTCGCAGAAACAACTGGCGCGGTTCTTTCGGTATCAATCCCTCTAGATCCGAAGACAGGAAAAAATAGAGGTTATGCATTCGTTGAAATGGACGAAGCCGACGCCGAAAAAGCGATCGGAGATCTAAATGGTCGCTTTCTGGCCGGACGAGCAATAGCAATTAGCGTCGTCGAGAAACTGCAAAAGAAGTTTAAGTGGTACAAACTCGGTCTCTCGTAGAGTCGTGATCGGCGCCGACTGCAGCCGTTTTGAGTTTCGAAGAGAAGCGGATCTCTGCGCGCCCTGGAAAGCAAACTTAGTGGCGATCTAACACACTAACTCCTCAATTCCATACGTAGCTTATTCTGGCGCTGCTCTTGTCAGAGCCTCGCCCCAGATATTCATGACGGTGGTGAATTTGCCGGGATTCAGCGCCTCTATGGTAATTGAAATTGGAACAAAACTGTTGCCCTCATATTCGGGACGAGCAAAATATTGGGTCACTTCGCCTTTCTCAAACAACGGCAAGACAAATCGAGCATCGATTCTAGCCTTCATCGACGCAAACGATAGGGGAACATAAAGAACATTTTGTGCATGATCCAGGCCACCTAATTCAGGCGGTAACATCAGAAGTTTCTCAAGGTGACCGCTTAGCAACAGCTCCTCAGCTTTTGCTCGGGAATCCACTCCAGAATAATCATTGGTTGCGGGAAATTGGAACGAGTTGTTCATGCGCAATCCAGCTCCCGCTGCAGTTTCAGTCATCGCCGCATGACAATTATACTTCCCCTGGTAATGAAACTGCCCTGGAGAATCGATAATTCAGATCTCAGTTTTGCCGGCTTCCAGATCCAATGGCGACCAAGTTACTGCCATTGGTATTAAATGGTCTGGGTGACTTTGCTAGTTGCTTCACTATGAACTCGAGCCACCATAACTTTAAAGTCTGCCATCACCTTGTGTTCATTAAATCGCCCCGCTACGTTGTCACGCAGAGCGCGCAATTTATGCTCCGGTGGAATGGCTTCTCTAAAACTGCGCAGACGATTTTCTAGCGCTCCTGCTCCTGATAAGTCCGGTAGCCAATATTCATCTTGCACTATGAACTTGCTGCCGGCATGAGGATGACAGATCACAGGTAAACCAGCCATGGCGGCTTCAATGATCACCGCACCGAGGCCTTCATACAAACTCGGCAACACAAAAACATCTGACATCTTCAGGATTTCAGAAACCTTTTCTTCCGGAACGGTTAACCATAGCGTTCTCCCCGGCATCACTTGCTCTGCCAGAGCCTTTAGCGATTCCCCCTCAGGTTCGGGTTGGCCGCATATGACCAATCGCACTTTTGGATCTGCCAGCCTGGCAGTCTCTTCAATAAGGTAATC
>JAKFUT010000332.1 GCA_021732565.1 Candidatus Obscuribacterales bacterium | reverse complement strand
ATTTGCGTTGTTGTCTCGGTAATCGAGCATAAGTGTCACTGGGCCATCATTAGTTAAAGTGACATCCATATGAGCACCAAAAACGCCCCGCGCTACGTCCACTCCTAGCGCCTGAAGTACGTCGCCAAAGTATTCATATAGTCTTTTTCCCTCATCAGGGCTGGCCGCTCCTATAAAGCTAGGACGCCGCCCTTTTTTCCAATCCGCCGCAAGAGTGAACTGAGAGATGAGCAGAACCGCACCTTTCAAATCGACGAGAGATTTATTCATTTTTCCTTGCTCATCAGCGAAAATTCGAAGCTCAGAACTTTTTTTCGCAAGAAAGTTACATTCTGCCTCGGAATCTCCAGCCTCCACACAAAGGAGGATCACAAGCCCGTTTCCTATGGCTCCCACTTCGTTTCCATCGACCACGACCGATGCTTTTGATGCTCTCTGTAATACTGCCTTCATCTCTATAAACGTGCTCCTGTAGCTAATTTCAGCCATGTGTAACGACAGTTTATATCCGCCACACAGGCTGGCATCGTTTTATGCTAACATTCAGATGTTACCGCGGGGTGGAGCAGTCCGGTAGCTCGTTGGGCTCATAACCCAAAGGTCGTAAGTTCAAATCTTACCCCCGCAACCAATCGAAAGTCTATAGAATCGGCTGTCTTCACTGATAGCCGATTTCTTTATTAGAGTGGCGTTCCGCTGCCGGCCTTACCCGCACCCATTATGAGAATCGATGCTGAAAGACATTGAACGTCTCTTAGCACCCAAAGAAGAGCCCGCGATAACGGAACATCATGTTGGTTGCGCTCGACTTACAGATGACTCTATTCGTGTCTCCGGATAATTCACGAATAGATTTGCAGCAACTCACAACACGTTCGCGATCCGGCTAGCCAATTGGAGAATGCCCATAGTAACACCAGCTCATTCAGCGATGCTGTCCTATGACTCGGATGTGCGCACTAGCGATAGTAAGGCACAATCGCCGGTGCGCGGTGCCACGAGTGATAGCGCAAGCTTCCCGTGAATGCCTAATGTCACCGGAATTGTTATTTGCGGTAATCCAAACAGAGACGACATCGTGCACAGCTTTACATTTTGCCTGCGATTCTCCATCAATTCTTCCTTTCCCGCATCCCGAAGAGGTGGTAGCTTCCAGGTTGTGGGGAACAGCAGCAACGAATCCAAAAGTCTTTCGTGTAACCAGTCAGCAAGTACTGCTCTATGACGATTCGCTTCTTCCATTTCGAGAAGTGAAACTGTGCTGCACCGGTGAACGCGCTCCCTAACACCAGGACCGAAGTCAGGATTATTTTCAGTGACCCAGGTTCCGTGAAGAGACCAGGCCTCATAGCAACGAATTACATTAAAGCAATCGACGCATTCGTCCAAGAATGTCTCTGGCAGCGTAAGCCACTCCGCCGGCAGTCCAATGCGTTCAGCCATCAAAAGGGATGTATTTCGAAATTCGCTACCGAGCTCTGCGTCGAGCATTGCGAAACAATTTTCTACCATCCAAATTTTTCTAAACGGCTGTGTTGGTGGCTCGTCTGTCGCCCCAAGTAATACTGTGCCAACTCGCTCTAACATTTCAGCCGTGCGAGCACACCACCCGACTGTATCAAAAGACGGACCCAACGGAAACGCTCCCGTCATATCAATAATTCCGTGACTCGGGCGAAAGCCATAGAGCCCACAATAAGCCGATGGAACACGAATTGATCCCGCCGTATCAGAACCGATTCCAAAATCAGCTAAACAGGCGGCGACGGCTGAAACCGAGCCGCTCGACGAACCGCCTGGAATACGATCCGGATAGAGGGTGTTGAGTGGAGTGCCGTAATGCGCGTTGATTCCATCAAGGCTAAATGCCATCTCATCAGTAAGCGATTTACCAATGAAGGTCGCGCCTTCTCTAATGAGCAACGAGACAACCGGTGCAGTCTCTGAAGCCGGATCGTGGGTCCGTTTCCAGTCGGGGCTTCCCACTCCTGTGATGGATCCTTTCACGTCAAAGAGATCTTTCACAACGAAAGTCGAGTCTGACAGCCTTTTGCCAGGCTCGCCGGGGAGGAGTATCTCCTCGATTATTCCGCATAAATGCGAAGGCGATTCTGGTACCGGCAGAGTTGACAATGGTTCGCTTGACCTGTGTTGATCCACTCCATTCGCCTCGTTCGTCACGTATCCGCTTGCCGTTCCATGCATGCGAACACTCTGTAAGCACCACATTCTACAGCGACGAGTGGCTTGCGTGTTGACACTGGTGCTCGGACTGGTGCATCGGACGTGTCCCTTCTGAATCGCAGTTTTCGATGACTTCAACACTCCATTTCTGGCGATTAGCAGCAACTTTTCACAGGTCAACTGGCCGCTGCCAGGTTACACATGACCAGCGAATCCGTTCGTGAACTGCACCATATATTGAAAGAGAGCGGGTAGCGGGAATCGAACCCGCGTGTGCAGCTTGGAAGGCTGCCGTTCTACCATTGAACTACACCCGCGTATAGATTTAGATGTTACCACACCCCGTTGTGATCTGCGGCTACGATTTCGACTTTGAGGTCCGGGAGAGAGGATTCCCTGCGCTGGCAATCTGTTGGGTTTGTTACTGTTCTTCATCCCCCGGGAGACTTCCTCTTGGACTAGTTGAGCCTTACCATCATTTTTACATCACATTTGCCCTCTAAGCTCAAATTCAGATTCCGCAGCAGCCATTGCCGACCTGTCTTGCTTGGGGAATGAAGCTAAGGTTGGAAGGCGGCGGGATTAAAGAAAAGGGACTGAAGGGGGGATGCCAATGCCAGATTTGGACGATAAGGTTCAGCCCGAGCAGAAAGAAGAACAGCACGGCGAAAAGATAGACAAGCAGGAGAAGCTTTCCGTTGCATTGATGAGCGAAGCTGCCGAGGACAAAACGCTTCGCTGTATCGAGCCGGCTAAAGTTACATTCAAAGAGTCCGTTGATGATGCCGGAGTGATGTCTGCAGTTAAGACCAGCGATGGACGCTCGTTTAACAAGAACGAAGACGGAAGCTGGACCATGAGTTATCGAGCCAATGGGCAGGATAAAACGGTGGCGGTTGATCACGTCCAACTCAAGCAGGGCAAGCTGAGCTATGACATTCAGAAAGGCGACAAGTCACTAAATATTATTGAGTCTCCCGATGGCACGAAGGTTGTTAGTGCGGCAAAAACCGCTGATGCAACACTGGTGCAAAAGCAAAAGTTCGGTGAGAAGTCGCCCGAGCAGAGAGACGCTTCCTCTCTGATGGGCGGCGATGCGCTTCCGAAGACACCGGAAGCAAGTAGCAGATCCATGGACAAAAATAGCCCAAAAGAAGTACCAGTGCCCGTTTTTCCTGAACTGGAGGTCCCTGGAAAAGGACAAACCGGTGAACGCCCAAGGGTTCTCAAGGACAGCATTGATACACGGATTGGAACTATTACCACCTTCAAAGGTGAAAATGGATTGGTTTCACAAGAAATAGTTCGAGACGCGGACAGAGATGGCGTGAAACAAGTTGAGAAGCGCGTTGAGAAACCAGACGGGACATGGGAGGGGACCATTGTTAGGACGGGCAAAGACGGGAAGGAAACACGCCAGCACTATACCGAAGCCAAGCAGACCGACACGGGACCCGGTCGACGCAACATAGACGTTGAACAAACCACTAATGAAAAGGGTGAAGTGGTAAAAACCGATTGGGTTGCGGGGGATGCTCGCTATTCTAAGTCTGACCGCGGCTTGAGCAAGTCATGGAAAGATGGTGAGGCAGTGCATACGGAGCTGTGGAAAGATGGCAAAATTGTCGAGAAGTCACGTGATTATGGTACTACCAGCGTCAAAGAAGCGTACGAAAATGGCCAGCTGGTAAAAGAATCCATCACTTCTCAAAAAGGAACTCAAGAGTACCACTACCATCCGCCCGAAAAGGAAACGCCTTATAAGTCTGTGGAGACAACCTCCGATCCGAAGACGACAAAGGTCAGCGAATATAGTGGACCGGACAAATCCAAGACTACCAGCTACGATGCTGCCGGGCGGCTTACCGGCTATTACGAACGTGACGGTCAACATACACTCAGTAAGAGTTATGACTCACAGGGAAGGGTAACTGATTCCCGGGTCGCATCTCCAGATAGCGTAGAAACCATGAAGTACGACAGTGCCGGGAAAACCATCGGGCACTTTAAGACGGACAAGAACGGCTTCGTAGACGAAAAATGGGACAGTGAGGGCCGGGTGCTGGAGCACCACAAGAAGACATATGCAACCGATGTCTCTCCTGTTTCGGAGGAGCACGTTTCATACGAATATGACAAGAAAACCGGTGAAGCGACGGGCAAAGATCGCATTAAGGGAATCGAGTACTCGATTGTCAAAGATACTCACAGTGATACTGAAATACATGTATGTAAAGATGGTCGATACTTTGTTAAAGGACCCGATGGTAAAGAAAGAGAATTTGTCGACGCCGGTCAGTATGACCAAACACCGGCGCAACCTACTCGCAGTATTCTCGGTGTATCGATAAGCGGCGGAAAGGTCGAAAATAAATCTGAGCGACCCGTGCTCGCCCTTGGAAAGGGGCCCGGTCACGAGCACAATCCCCACGGCGACGGGTTCCTCCGAGTGGTGAAGAAGGGTGAAGCAACCGACCCGGCAAAGACGGACTACGATGGCGTCGTGACAGATCCGCGTTTCCAACCTGTGACTCTTCCTGATGGAAAAATATTGATGCCTGCAAGCGTACCGCCCGATGCTGCTTACACAAAGATGGGAGACTCCTATACTGCTGCCGTTCAATCAGACAAGGACGGTGTCAAGGTGACTAGCCCGAATTACACTGGTGCCCTGAATCTGGATCAAGCTCGCATTTCCGACTACACAGGCGGAGCTCCGGTGTTTCCTCAAAAACCCGGCGATCCTGTCGGCCGTAGAAAATGAGATCGACCGAGTACTCCCCTGGTGCCAAGCCCGCTTCTTAACCGTCACAGAACTCAATCCATGAACCAGATCTCAGAGATGCCACCATGCCGGCGAGTTTTTTGCGTTCTGTCAATCCGCAATGATGAGGGCGGCAAAGAGATACGAAAGCCGCGCCCTACCTTGTGTCTGGAGCGCAATATGAAAAAGAGATCGAGCCGCTGCCGCGATGATGGCGAAAAATTAGACTAGATTTTGCACAATTCTGTCTAACCCGTGAGTTGCCGATCAGAAGAGGTGAAATGATAATGCAGTTCTTCTTACTAGCTTCAATAAAACATTGAAGCTCTGAGTTCTGGTTCTCCTTTCATCACGGTTCTGGTTGCTGCCGCAATGCTGCGCCTTGCCGTGGTGCCTCCATGCAAAAGATGATTCAAGGCACTGCTTGATCTTCACGTTAGCTTCACGGAATTTTCACTGACATCGCGATACAGTTGCGGCACTGTCTGACTTTGGAATCTTTCATACCGACAGGAATGAGAAATTTCCAATTCGGACCGCAAAAGTCCGACAGACTATCTTTGTCGCCGCTCGTCAAGGTTATATGTATTAGACCTTTCTGATATGTCTTATCAAGACACTCGAAATGCTTGTGATGGCATAGTGTTGATGCTAATGTACCCATGTTAAGCTTCGTGTACGAATTCATGAGTTATTGATTAAGCGTTTTTCCGATTTGTAGGATATGCTTCCATGGTGACTACTTATATTCAGCAACTCTGGCGGATGACAGACTCTTCCCGGCTAGATGGAATCGCGGTACCAAAGCGTCTTGTACCACCGCACATCGAAGCCTTACAGGCATATCAACCAGGACGACCAGCCGATGCGCTAAAAGCCGAGCTCGGTATCGATCGTTTTATCAATCTCGCTTCCAACGAGAATCCTCTCGGTCCACCTAAAAGTTCACTCGAGGCAATTCGAAAAGTATTGCCGGAGCTTAATCGCTACCCGGAGTCAGGTGGGTTTAAATTACGCGAAGCGCTGGCAGATGTTTACCGGGTCAGACCGGAAAACGTCGTCATCGGCAGCGGTTCTGAAAGCATCATGGCGAACATTGTTCGTGCATTCTTGCATGGCGACGATGAAGTTGTTACCTCAGAAGGTACGTTCATTGGCATTTACGTCCTTGTCAATTCGCAAGGCGTGAAGCTTGTAAAGGTTCCGCTCATTGACTATTGCTTTGATCTTGATGGCATTGCTAATGCCGTTAGCGAGAAAACTAAACTTGTTTATCTGTGCAATCCGAACAACCCGACTGGCACAATGTTCTCGCGGCAGCAATTTGAGGCGTTCATCCAAAAAATTCCAGATCATGTTCTGGTTATAC
>JAKFUT010000161.1 GCA_021732565.1 Candidatus Obscuribacterales bacterium | reverse complement strand
GCCCCGGCCTCGTTAGCTTTGCGTTCTTTCTGTTCTGCTTCAGTTTCAGGACGCTTGCCTGCTGCGGCCTCGTTAGCTTTGCGTTCTTTCTGTTCTGCTTCAGTTTCAGGCCGCTTGCCTGCTGCGGCCTCGTTAGCTTTGCGTTCTTTCTGTTCTGCTTCAGTTTCAGGGCGCTTGCCTGCCGCGGCCTCATTAGCTTTGCGTTCTTTCTGTTCTGCTTCAGTTTCGGTGCGCTTACCTTCGGCTAGTTCCTTCGCTTTGCGAGCAGCTTGCTCTTCTTCGCTTTCTTCAGTTTCATTGCCCTGATCGTTGTCATCAGCCGTATCATCTGACTTAACATTTACTGGTTTCACATCATCCAGAAAAAGTTTCGGAATACTTGCTTTGCTATCTTGTTTTGCCATCTGACTGCGAACAATCTCTAAATTGTCGTTAAAATCACTGTCCGCCATTGAGGAATCAATTGAGCCATCCTCAGGCATTTCTTGTGTCAATTCGTCTTCGATGCGATCTGTCATATTTCCCCCTCTCCGAATTGTTGCAATCGGAGCCTTCTCTCTGATTGCAACAATAGGGGCTAATAATAGCGAAGAGCTAACGTTTCTCATAAATCTTCAATAGGAACTCTTGGTCAATAACATTCGCAAGGCTAATTCCGTTCTGAGACAGCCCGTCGATCGATAGATAGGCTTCCTCTATTCGCGGGCGCATCGCACCGATAACAGCAGAGCAAGCCGAGTGTTAAACAGCTCAGTCACAAGTGACACGTTGACGAACGATAACGCATTCCTGCAATAACGAAGTCGTCTAACTGATAAACCGAGATCCTGTGGTATCCATTTACCTTAACGAGTACTGTGGCATAAAGAGTAAGATCCATAACGGAGAAGCGAATTGAGATGCCAGATATTCCCCACTGTTTCTCATAGCTTTCCTTTGTGTTGGTTTTTGCTCTGCATCGGGAGCGGAAGACGATTCCAACTACTTGTCTGATGTTGATTCAAGGTGCCACTGGTTTTCGGAACACATGCCCATCAAAGTGTGGATCGCACCGGGAGAGGGTCTTAAAGGTTACAGCTCCCACTATCCATTTAGCAAAGGAAAGTTTTAAAGAATGGTCTGAGGCATCTGAAGAACAAGGACGGGCTAAAGCTCACCGTGGAGAATTATGCGGGAATATTGCAAATGCGAAATCGGCGGGAAGAAGCAGAAGAATTATTGAGTCGTTATGGTGGCTCTCACTGACTGTCGCTGGTCTTTTGAGAGCATTTCCTCTTTCTCGGCTGTTGAGCTGTCGCCCTCACCGGTCCCCCTCGAGGGCAGTGCGATATAGATGCGCGTACAATGCATTAGACATATTCGTACCGACCCAACATAACAAACTCGTGGCATTTTGCAGTGAACAAAAAACTGGTCATGCTAGACAATACGATCGAATGGTCTGGTGGTGTGGCACCAGACCTGGTGTCACACCACAGAGCTGTACATCTTGGCCGGATTGATTCAGCCTAACACTCGATAAACCTGTGCGCCAAAATTTCCCGCTGGCTACAAGGGGCTGGCAACAGCAGGTATTTTTACTGGCGGAGCTGGGGCGGAGAGGGAACAGTTTTCGACAATCTCCGCCTCTGGAGCGGCTCGGTTGAAATGGGTCACTCTCGCCTGAGCAAACCCCACGTGCCAAACGTCAATGTGAACTCTCGTCATCAGTTTGGGATCACTCCCAAAAATGAATGCGGAGACTACTCGACCGCTGGGACTTCTTCCGGGAATTTGATTTGTACTGTGAGGGTGTTCAGGGATTCCTCTCCCCGTATGTATTCAACTTCCATTATGGTGTCACGCAAATTCTCAAATTCCGAAAGACTAATTGTGGCAACAACCGCTGCAGCACCATGAGTTTGACCAACACGCATCCGGCACGGAGCGTCATGCTTTAGTTGGTGATCAAATTCCGGAAAGCGAGTGATGCACTTAATGTCTTCGAAAAATGGTTCAATTGCTTCAAAGCGCTCGAGGTGCATGGATAGCCGCACGTTTTCCAAAGTGTACAAGCGACGGTCACCCTCAATCTTCGAAGTTATTGTAAAGTGCTTCGCCGCGACTCCTTTCTGATGAATCGTTACCGTTCCATACTTTGTTTCGAAGTGGACTCTTTCCTCAATTGTTGATTTAGGCTTAGCCAATGAATGTCTCCCCATATGTTCATAATCCCTACTGTACGCAAACACCAAGCAAAAGGTTGATCAGGCATCGTCGGAGTCAATCGTTCAGCGAGTTGAGCTGAATGTCGGAGTACACTTAGCAGGCAAATGGCAATCAAAGCTGCCGAAGGTAAGCTCAGCAACTCTCGTCCTTGCAATCAAGATACAGGGCAAATCATAAATCCTACTAGCTTTTTTGCTCTTCCCGGATTTATGAGTATGCTTGGTATTGCATTGTCGATGTTCGGAGAAATCCAAAAAATACCGAACATACTCCAATTATGACACAGATTTCAGCAAAAATGAGATCATCCGTTCCGTGCTCGGTTTTAGGCAGTTTGTGCGATAAACGAGTTTAAGGATTTTTTGGGAACCTCATCTACCCGAGTCAATCCTCAATAATCCAGCTAATCCGTTCCAGCCACATATAAACGGGACATTTCCCCTTGAATTCGAGAAAACAAGGATGGACACTTTTGATACTGGGGGCACCAGCAAGCCACAGTTGAAACTAAGACGCCAATGTTCGCCCCCGTGGGGAACATTGCTCCAAGGTCAGTTGGTTCGTGTCAGTTAATTGCGCTGGGCTGTAGTTGTTTTAGGGGAGGCACTCAGCTATTGCTGTGACCGGGGCCAATTTCCTTGACCGCGAGGGTTCGTCAGCCAATCTGATCTCGAACACGCCGTTATACGTTCCCAAAAATATGAGACTCCACCGACTTGCTTTTCACACGTAGTGAACTCTGGCTGCGAGATACGACTATTTCTTCTCAGCGGCTTTGTATTTTTCTAATTCCTCTTTGACCTTTTCGTCAATGTCCTTCTGCGAAGCTGACTCCGGAAGTCCATAATAATCGCATCGTGCCTTGTGAACCTTCTTATTGGCTTCCGGATCTTGTGGATCTATTTGATAAATGGCGCAGTCGATTCGAAAATCTTTGACTCGCTTCACTTCTTCTCTTGAAGTTGTCTTTGGATCAAGACCATATCTCTTGCAGTCATATTCGAAATTGAATTTCTCCTCGGCTTGCTTACATTCGCTCCTTGTGGTTGTCTTCGGGTCGAGCCCGTACGTCTTGCAGCTCTCTTCGAAGCGATATTGCTCACGTGCGTCTTCTATATCAATTTCGGTAGCTTTCTTGGGATCTAGTTTATAAAACTCGCATTGCCGCAGGAAGAACCGTCTGTCTTCGTCCGCCTTGATGGCATCATTCAGTTGCTTCTCGGTTGCGGTCTTCGGGTCTAGTCCATAAGACTTGCAAGATTCGTCAAATGCATGCTTATCATATTCCGCCTGAATCTGCACGAAGGTCGAATCGGGGGGAAGCCCGAGTTTCTTCGCTTCATCCTTGCGAACACAATCCCAAAGCTTGTCTTGGGATGTACCGGGCGGCAAACCGTGTTCCATCCGAGTAAAATCCAAATAGACCTTCCAGAATTCCGCAGCTATTGCATCCTTCTCTTCTAAAGTCAGATAGGGATTAACTTTCTTGTGAATTCTCTCGAGTTCCTTGTTTGCTCCGCGAATCTGGTCTCGTAGCGGTGGTTGTTCGCCTTCAACTTTCGGTCGTGGTGCCTTTCCGTCTTGTTGATCCTGGACAGCCTGAATCTTCTGGAGTATGTAATGGAGCGCTCGTCGAATTTCGTTGTCTGCATCCTGGTGATTTGCGAAGGTATTCTCCCTCGCAATATCCTTCGACTTTTCTTCAGCCGCCTTGTCACCTGAGGTGGTCTTCTGTGCCGCATCACCGATAGCCGGCTTTTCTTTCGGATCTTCGGGTGAGTCGCCCGAGTACGCCTTGTCCGCGACCGGTCCAGCAGCGTAATTCGACGAAATCACCTCATCATAGAGTGAACTCGATTCATTCTCGTCGTCATCTGCAAAATCAACATCGTAATCGAAATCCAGCCTGTCGCTCATTGACCGTTCCTGCCTGTTCGTCTCGGGTGGGAAAGTCCCCTCCAAGTCTACGCAGATTTGCCGTATTTTGGACGGGATTTCATTGAAGGATCACTCGAACGTCGGCTCTTTCCTCGACGGAGAAATTTGCACGGTGACTGAAGTTGGTGATTCGGGAGGTTGTTGAAACATTGCAAGCTTCTGTTGGTACCGGACGACCTGCCGCGGAATTAATGTTTGTCCGGCTAACGTTTGTCGGTCAGAGGTCAGTATCACCACGGCCGGTATTGAGCAAAGGCACCAGCGCGGCGATGTTGAATGTTGGGATCATTCAAGCCGTGCTTCGTGAAGCTTGTGACACACGCATCACGTCAGTCCGACGGAATGGATGACACGATCTTCGACAAGCTATGTAAGGCAGCACCGTAGTCCAGCGTTTGCCTCCTCTTTAATCGAAATAAATGCTGTAAACAAGGGAGTATAATTGACGGCAATACTGACTACAGGGCATAGGCTGGTATCATCCCGGCATTAGTTAGTCCAAGCAAATGACACAGTGACTGCCCGTATGAAGTATTAGCGGATGGTTGTTTCCTTTGGGTAGGCTACACAGTGGATCATCAGAAAGGTCTCAGAATCGGCAAGTCACAAAAGGCTAGGCTGGTGTCCGGTCTTTCCCTGGATGACCGTTACGAGATTATTGAACTCGCGGGTGATGGTGGTATCTCGACGGTGTACAAAAGTCGAGATACCCACGCTGACAGACTCGTAGCTGTGAAATTGCTGCACACATCGCTGATCACAGATTATGAAGAGATTGTCCGACTCAAAAAGGAAGGAAAGATTCTATCTCAGATAGATTGCCCCAATGTTGCGACAATTTATCGATTCGGATTGATCGAAGAGAAGTTGCCATATGTGGTGACGGAATTCCTAAGCGGTTTCAATTTGAAGGAAGTCTTGGACACTCAGGACGAACCACTGGGTGCGACTCTTGCTATTCATGTCGGTTTGCAGGTTTGTGACGCGCTTAAAGCGGGGCATAATGCCGGCGTTATTCACGGTGATGTGAAGCCATCAAACATTGTAATAGTGGAAAAGGATGCAGGAGAGATAGTAAAGGTCACCGATTTCGGACTCTCTCGCAACCTTGCATCGTCATCGGAAAGTATCACTATGCACCTTACGGAAACAGGACTGTTGACTACGAGCGTTCCTTACATGAGCCCTGAGCAGTGTCTTGGAAAACAAGTTGATGCGAGATCGGATATTTATTCGCTGGGTTGCCTGCTTTTCGAAATGGCAACTGGACGACATCCTTTCGTGTCGCAAGATCCTATTGCCGTGGCACGGCAGCACGTGAGTGGAGTGCTTTCGCGCAATAGCTTTTGTAATTTATCGGTTCCCGATGAATTACAAAACGTTATTCTGAAGGCAATGTCCAAGGAGCCATCGCAGCGATATGACAGTATCGAGGAGATGAAACAAGCGCTGGTTCTGATCAATGAGAAGCAGGAGGAATCTGCTCAGAAGATTCGCATTGTTACTCGCAAGAAGATGATTCGTCCAGGAATTATACGGCTAGCAGTAGTTATCGCTGCACTGATTATCGGTGTGTTGTGTTGGATAAAGCAGTTCTTCTAGTTCGTCGTTTTCGCGCTGCTGATTCTCTTCTTCGCCAGATCACCACCCCTTCCTCACAATTATTCGATAATCTCTCTGGTAGCTCGACTGTTTCGGTTCCCGTTCCTCGGACCGAGAGTCTACAGGGCGTCTCCGTCCGAAAAAATCGTTAACGTTTTGCGGGGAGGCAGCGTCCTGATGCCGCTCTATTGATTCAAAGAGATTTGCTGTTCTACATGCTTCAATGTCAGACATGATTCGCTCCTGTTTAATCCCAATGATGACTGGCAGCGTGTAGGTAACTGTACTTCTTCGACCGATGATTCGAAACGGTCTAAGATGGTGGTTCAGTAGGTAATATTACCGAACGAGGGCTTGTCCGTCTTCGTGGACAAAGCGAACTATTTCGAAAAAACAGTACCTGCGGCGAGGTCGTGAGCTAAGAGATGAGTAAGTGCTACTTCAATTTTGACATAGGCCATTCAGCTAAAAAGCTTCAAGAAGTTGGAGCGGCTAAATGTCGAAACGCCGTTTGAAATATATGATTGTGATGGTGAACTTTTAGGAACGGACGGTCCCCATGGATTTCGCATGGTATCGCCCCATTAGTGTTTCAAAGATCGCTCTGCGTCAGCGTTCGACTGCCCTTCCCTGGTCTTGATC
>JAKFUT010000393.1 GCA_021732565.1 Candidatus Obscuribacterales bacterium | reverse complement strand
AGTGATACAACAGCCGTAGGCTTTATTCTTAAACCGAAATATCGAGGTTAATATGTCTCTTCAAGCAATAAAAGATGCCATTGCAAGTAAAAAAATGATTTGTCCTAAGTGCGCACAAGACGTGCTCGATACTAGAAAGAAATTGGTAGAGGCCTATTACGGGCACGGAGAATATGCCGGTCAAGGCGGTCTGTCTGTGTTTTTGCCGGGACGAGAACTCCGCGATACGCAGAAAGAAGCTCGCGGAAAAAATCCAGCGGGAAGAATGGCTTTGATGACTGAACCGGGCAAGTTTGCCGAAGTGAACAAGGATGCAACAAGTCGGAATGCAATGCTGAGTAAACTCGAAACGCAGCTTCGAGAAGTTCGTCCACGCACTCTCATTTTCCTTTCTACCGGCGTGCAAGGCGTCGAGAAGGAAACCAAAGCCATTGAAGATGCCGCCTCGGCGTTTACAAAGGCTGGCACCGATGAGGACAGAAAGAAAGCGTTTGACGTGCTGCACAAAGCGGCTGAAAATATGGAAAAAGTAGATCACTTTGACAAGCTGCGCCGAAAAACAGCCGTAGAGTTACGGGTGAACTCGGCACAGGAGTATTCCTCTCAACTCGTTGGCAACGGGAAATCTGGATGGTCACGATTCCGTGTTGAATTACGCGACGGAACTCGATGAGGTCAATCGAAAATATACTATAGCCGGTACTCGTTCGTCGAGACCGAGCCTGGTTTCAAGGGCGCCGAAATGTACTCGGTGCCCCGTCTGCTGCCGTACAATTCTCAGTCCAATACGTATTCCATCGGATATTCTGTGCGCTCCTTCCACTCACAGCCCTCGTTCCCGCAGATTAAAGTAACGCGAGCACCATAAGATTGAACAGTGTCGAGATTGAAACCTTCTCGCACCGAATCAATGGTCTCGGCATACTTGTCATACTTCTGCACGGGCTTGTTGCACTTAGGACAAATCATTTTTTTACTTGCAATGGCATCTTTTATTGCTTGAAGAGACATATTAACCTCGATATTTCGGTTTAAGAATAAAGCCTACGGCTGTTGTATCACTCGGAGTCATTCAAATAAGAAAGCATCACATTCTCTTGTACATTCAGGAGATTTTGCTGGAATGCCCCCATGTTTTGAATGTAAGAATGCACTATGTTATCTTCCGTTGAAGGCTTAAATGAAGTGTTATTTCTGCAGTCGTCCGCTGAAGTGTCGTCGAGACTTTCATTCTCAAGCTCGTCGGATTCAAACTGGAGCCCGTTCAAAGATCTTGAACTCAAAGAAGGATAGTCCAACGCAAGCTTGACCATTCCGCCTGGTGACGTCTGGACAAGAGCGGTGGAAGGAGTGGTCTCCACAAAGTGAAACTCTTCAAGTATTGCGTGTGCGTTGACACCACCAAAACCAAATGCGCTTACGGCGGCTCTGCGCGGGGTAGCTCTCTCAATGGCTTCACCTTCAGTGTTCCATGTGCGTTGAGAGTTATTTATGTAGCAGGGGGATTTATTCCAATCAAACTGCGTATTGGGGGTTCCAACATTCAGGGTGGGCGGTAACACTCGGTGGTATAGCGCCAGAGCCGCCTTGATCAATCCGGCCACACCGCTGGCTGCTTGTGTATGCCCAATCATGGATTTCACTGATCCAATAGCACACCAGGGTTTTGTTCCGGCATCACTCCGTGCGTCTTGCGACTCATCGCAAAACACTTGCTGAACAGCCTTCATTTCAACAAAATCGCCCAGACGCGTTCCGGTTCCGTGAGCTTCGAGCAGCTCAACGGTACGAGGCGAAACTCCGGCCATGTCATAAGCTCTGCGCATCGCCAAGGCTTCGCCGGCAATATTGGGAGCCAGGGTGCCACCGCCCCGTCCGTCGCTAGATGAGCCAATTCCGCGAATCACAGCGTAAATTCTATTCTCATCGCGTAGCGCATCATCCAATCGCTTCAATACGACCATACCGACGCCTTCACCAAGGATGGTGCCATCGGCGTTGTCATCAAATGGGCGGATGGTACCGCTAGAGGAAAGCGCTCCGAGTTCACAAAACATCTGGTAGAAATAAGGGTGGGAATTAATGTGCACTCCCCCGGCAATGGCGAGGTCGGCGTGTCCGGCTAAAAGCCTGTTTATTGCCTCTTCCACCGCGATCAACGAAGAGGCACAAGCGGCATCGAGGATCAAATTCCTTCCGCGAAAGCCCAGCTTGTTTGCAATTCGTCCTGAAAGCACATTTGGCATGACTGCTGGAATTGTATCGGCATTGCACGGCTTAAGCCCGTCTTTCAGCCGCTGCGCAATCAGTTCCAACTGATCTTCCCTTAATTGAGGACAGACTGCGGTTAGAATTTCTGTTACTTGATCAACTGTTTGTCCGTGCTGAATTAAGTTGAGAGAACCTGCACCGGGAGCCATTGTTCGACCCAAGATAATTTCGGCTCGTTCGCCGTCAAATGACTTGTGATGATAACCGGCATCCCGCAATGCCTCCGCCGCCACACGTAGCGAAATAAATTGATCTGGATCTGCCCCGCGCAAGCTCGATGGCATAATTCCAAATTCAAGCGGGTTAAAGTCCGCGTATTCGGTAATAAACCCGCCCCGGCTGCAATATATTTTTCCAAAGGATGATTTATTACGATAGGTAGTCGCATCCCACTCGCTGGAACTGACTTCGCGGATACTATCAATTCCTCCGACAATGTTCTGCCAGAACTGGTCTAGAGACGGAGCCCCGGGAAAGATACACGACATACCGACAATTGCGATCGGTTGAACAGGTCGCCTCGTCGATTTTACCGTTGAAGTGTTCATGTCATTTAACTCTTCACAGATAATCGATTGAGGGACTTCGTACCAATTCCCTTCAACCCTTCAATCAGCATTACCATTTGCCCGGAGTACGTGTACACCGCCAGATCGCACTTAAGTTCGAATCCTGCGGTTTCAGGAGGAATAGAGACCAGTACCTGGTACCGGGGCTCGGTAAGCTGACCAAGAATGCGAATCGATTTGAACCCTGCGGGCAAAAGTGTGACGTCTAAAAATTGCCGGCCCCAAACACCAGCAAGCTGCATGGCACTATCAAGAAGTGCCGGGTCAATAACCCAGTTGTCGCCATTTGACTGTGCGAGGAATTCCTGCACTGGTTTGGGTGACAATTCGCCCACAACGAAATTAAGGCCAATTCCGGTCACCGCGCTTATGCCCTGGAACAGCGGACCATGGAACATGATTCGCTTATATACTTCAATGGCCGAAGGTGGTTCTTGCTTTTGGGTAAATTCAGGTAGAGCAAAAATCTGAGGCAGCTTTATAGGAAGTTCAATGGAACTAACCGGCACCAAACTCGGTGCTAACTCTATACGCGCCTTGAAATGTGACCGCCTGAATTTGCCCTGCGTGCAAACGGCGGCTTTTAGCTGAATCGCAGTGGAAGTGATGCTCTCTACCTCAACGCCGACCACTAGATCCTTCGTTTGCGATTCGAAAACGATACCGGCAGGTATTTCCATATCTGATACAGAAGTCACGACCCATCCCGGATACAAGGAAGAGGCAGCCTCGCACATCAGTTCGACAGAGATTGCCATCGGCATTACAGGAACGCCATCAAATGTATGATCGTTGAGATAGAGGTCTAGCCGACGGTCCATTGTAATGACAAAATCGGCAGTGGAACTTGTTGGTCTCGTTGCGATTGCTTGATGCAACCGAGGTCCGCGCAGCTCAGTTATAGCATCAGTTGACACAGGAAGCTTTGCTTCAGCCAATGGTGTTGGTTTGACCTCATCAACAAGCTCTGCGCGCTTTGCCATATCGACTTGGCTCGGCGAGAGCTCGCTCTTCGCAGCGACTCCGGTAGCAAGGTCCGAACGTATCCAATCCATTATTCCCTGCAGCGATTTCACTGCTGCCAGACGCTCAATGCCATCTTCCAGGGCCGTGCGCTTCCCCTCGGGGAGCAATCGGCGGAAACTATTGAGTATTTCCACTCGCTTAATCGAATCGATACCGAGATCGGCCTCGAGATCCAGCGTCGGGTCAAGCATTTCCGGGGGATAGCCGGTGCGCTCGCTTACGATATTAATCAGCTCTTCAATTAGTTTTTCTGCATCAAAGCCAAGCGACGAAACATTATCGGCAGTCACCGAGTTTGGTGTCACCATTATCTCCGCATCATGATGCCCGTGCTGATGCGAGTATTCCAACTCCTGTGATGTGGCTTCTGGCGTGTGCTGATAATTCGCGGAAAATACTTGTTCGGTTTCCGCGAAAATTGAGGAACGTTGAACCAAGCCGGTACTTTGGGAACCTCTAGTTTGTTCATCTCTGAATTCAAGATCATGGCGAACCAAAGGCAGACCACCGTTTTGACCCACACGACGCGGAGTTGATTGTTGTATATCGAAGGGGGTACTCGTAGACATGCTTCGAGGCTCACTTGCCGAACTCGAACCACCGAGATATGCCAGCATGACACGCTGTTGGGTCTCTAAGAAACGGGACGCCATTTGCAGGCTAGTGCGCTGAAACTCCAGCATAACCTGTTCCCGCGCCGAAGGTTGAGGTATAGCTCTGCGTACTTCACTACTCAAGTACGGCAAGGCACCGGGAGAAGCCGCGTGAGCCGCTTCCGGTCTGTTTTCGTCATGAGCGGTAGTTCCGCTATCGTCGAATGCCGAATCGTCATCGCTATTGAGGCTTGTGGCTCTAGTGCTTGAAGTCATCGTTAATGGATTCTTTCCGCGCAAAACCGGTATCGGGGCACGTCGAGTATACCGATCAGTTTGACTCCTTGCCATTTAACAAGTCTTATCGTTTACTCACCCCGCAGGATAATGAGGTGCTTCTCAGCTATCTAACACGGACAAAATGGGCACGGGAAGCCAATCTCCCACAGAAGAATCACTTTACATCGCGACACAATTTAGTGACTGACAGTCGACAGTCAATCCATTGAAGTAAAGTTATCGCCCAAATTCTCCAAACCACACGAATCGTTCCTGTTGCTTCGGGATCGTGTGGTTTGCGATGAATCTGCGCAGAGTTGCATACCAATCAAGGTCGGACTCTAACCACATCGCAATCAGTGAGTAGTCGATGACTTTGAGAGAAATTTCATCGAGAATAGTGGAACAGACCCCCGATTTCTCGTGTGATTTCACGGTCACATGGATTTTGAGCTAACGTTGCTCTTGTTCCTTGCCCGTCGCACTGTCAAGGAGAGCCAAATAAGAATGCAAACATCTGAAAACAGTATCCAGGAATCAGCCTTCCAGTCAGGATTAGCTGAGCCTTCCGAGTCCCTACCAACTCCGTCTTGTCCGCGCTCTCCATCAGCCTGGCACTGGTCCGCTTCCTCGCGCTTCGCGAGTTCGGCGGTGGATCTCCGGGACGCTGACTCAGAAACGCGACTGCAGCCGTATAACGTAAGTGGAATTGTCACAAACATGCACGTCCCATACGAGATATTGTTCATTACGGGGGAAATCTCAACATAGGTTCTCTCGAGGCTGAATGGCTTTTGTGAAGCATCAGGAGAACGGGATAATGGTTTAAGCTCTGCCGATTGTTCTGTCACTACCGCGCTCGAAACCGGTGAAACTAAGTGATAGGAATCAGCCAGACAAATAGGATTGTTTATTACGGACCCTGGCTCCTCCAGCGCACGAAGAATTTCTTTGTAGGCCAACAGTTGTGCCAGGCCAGGCGGCGCCATTGTACTTTCTGGTTCAGACAAAGGGTTCAGCGATTCCTCATGCTGGTCTCTGTCGCCTTCCGGAAGCAATTCGGTTGTCCAGCTTTGACCAAGACGTCGGATAGTTTCGGAAACAGCACCAACAATTGCTACACGTTCGAAAGTTGAGCATCCATTAACTCCACCTAGAATTTCCGACGGACCGGCAACCAGTTGCAGGTCATACAGCAATGGTCTCTCCGGATCATTACCTCGATTTTGAGCCACACAAGAAAAGAGCGTTCTGATCCGGCCTAAATCACGAACATCACAAATCGGTTGTGCAGCATGGATCCACAATACCGCGCCCGTTTGTTCAGTCCGTACTATGTTCAATGCCTTCATCAATGATTTTGAGTCATCCTGACCACCTGCCGGGTCAAGTTTGCTCAGCTTCTCCAATACGTTTTGGTCGCGTAGACTGCCTGAGCTACATTCTCTGGACAAAGCAATTTCGCCATCCTTGACTGCAACAATGGATGTTGGGCAATTGGGCAGATCCGCAAGCCCCTTAATGATTTCTGGTAAGAACTCCTTCATTGCAATGGAGCCATCTATCAGTACAATCATCCTATTCGGAGTCACCATGCGGCGGTCACTGATCGCGTGCTCGACTAAGTGATGCGGCTTAGCAAAGTTGTCTTGAAACATTACTGTCTT
>JAKFUT010000045.1 GCA_021732565.1 Candidatus Obscuribacterales bacterium | reverse complement strand
GTTGGCAGTATAAGTGGAACTTAAGGAAAGGGACATGCGTAATCTCCCCCCTGAGGAAGGGAATCCCCCCCCCGAAGGGGAGTCGGGGAAATACTCACTCTTTGTCGCGAACAAATACGTAAAAAGACTGATTCTTGTTTCACCAATTTTTCACTTCTCCGGAAACACAGCAGCAAGAATCTTTTCCAGCGGCAGCTCCATATAGGCGTAAAGAAGCGCCATCAAAGACGAACATTTAATTTACCAAATTTTCACTTTTACCGATGCCCATTATTTCGGCCGTGAAAGGATTTTGCCGATTTGTTCAACTCCACAAAAAATACACAACCTAGACCCAACTTTGACATGGTCTATGGTTAAGCTGTTCAGTATCGGAAGAACGAGCTGGTCGGGAGAAAACAATGATGAATACAGTAGTTGCCAACAAACCACAAATCGACGTAAACGTAATCATCACCGAAGAAGAAGTCTCCGCGCTTCTAAGCGGGCTTGTCCTTTCTTTAGTTAGCTTCGTACCATCGGCATTCGTCGGTGCATGGGTGGCTCACTCACAGCTCATATCACAAATAGACTCTCTGCGTGCTCCCGCTGCATCTGCCGGATGCCTTCTCTCATTACTCTTCATTCCCTTCATGTTCCATCTGGCTAACAAGAACTCAATTGGACGATTGCTCGTTGGTGTAGTTCTGTGCGCATTCACAATCGGCGCCTGCATCGGATTGCAGTAGACAGGTTCCCGTCAGATAAACCAGATCTCGCTGCTAAGTAATACCGTCGTCAAACTGTTAAGCACGTTAGTTGGTAACAGTCAGGCCATATGCCAGTTTGCTCCAGGGAAAGAGTCTTTCTGGTTTGGATCAATTTCCATCAGAACAACTTTTCTGCACAGATTTCTCAAGTTCCATCAACCATCCGTCAATGAGTTTCCTACTCAATTCGGTCAACCGCATAATTGTTTGAGTGGCCACAATAAAGTTTCCAACAAAATCATATAGCTTTGACAGATTGAACAGTGTTCTTGCCGTTACAGCCGACGCAGGAGTCTCATGAATAGCACCATTAAGTCACAAAAAACAGAGTCTGTTCCAGCACTGTATGCAGAACCTGCAACAATGAATGTTCCAATGCTGGGACTCACGGCTGAGTTAGAAGATCCGGGTGATGAAATAGGCGGATCTTCGCCAGAGTGCCCGGAGGAGACTATGCTACATGACTTTCTTCGGGGAGCGGGACTCGCCGCCGGGGTATTTTTTCCTGCTCTGGGAACCGGGGCGGCAATAATGTTGTTGATTCTCCCTCTTGTCCATTGCCAACTTCGGATGGGCGCAGCTTGCACGGGGTTGTATTACTCCCTAATGGCGATACCGGCATTGCTGTATGCAGCTCGCAAAGGTCAACGAACACTACTGACTGTCACTGCGTTTATCGGGATATTGATCGGCATACTAATTCCGCTTATAGCCAGATAACGATCGCCAACATATATTGTTTTCTAGAACGAACGTAACTTGAGATTTTTAATCGAAGTCGCAAATTCAATGATGGTGAATCCCGCCGCGGTGCAGAGTTTTTGCTCAACCGAGTATTTGCTCAACCGCAGTCCGTTTCCGAGAATCCGGAATACAGGCCGGGCCTACCCGAGTCGGGGCAACGTTTGTTGACAGTGCTGGCCATCTTCATCTTGGATGATTACGCCATGGTTCACTGCTTGAGGAGTCACCTTCCACAGCCCGGGGACAACTAGCCTTCCCGAGAACAAGAGCACCCCCTGCGCTCTTGTTTCCTTTTTCGCCACAAGTCAAAGATCTAAATTGATTATTCCAAACTCGGGGCGTTTCAGGTTGGGACTGATGCGGTAAGATGCTTGCAACACTCAGGACACATTAATGCGCATCCACTTGAATGCTCGCTACCAAGCACCTCTTCATTCTGCGCACATGGTTACCGTTGGTATCCTCGTACTTACGGTACTCTTTATGGTGCCTGCTCAAGCCATTGGAGTCGATGCCAAAACCACGGCACTGGTAAAGGAAGCCGATGACTGCAGACAGCAAGGTCAAATAGACAGAGCCATTGATTTATATGGCACCGCATTTTCCAACTGTGCGAACTTGGAACAAACGAAATGCGAAGCAGCAGACATTCTGCGCAGTAAGGCACGTTGCTATCTTCAACAAAACAATTTGCAGCAGGCGGCAAATGCCCTTCGCCATGCAGTCTTTATATATGAATTGAATGAGCGCCCGAACATTGACGCAAACCGCAAGGCAAAACTTCCCCACTATTACAAAGAAGATTTCTATGCCCCCCAATGCGCCGCAGTGTTGACTGAATATGCCGCGGTGTTGACAAAATTGAACAAGAATGACGAAGCCGCAACTGCAACAGGGCTAGCAGAAAAACTAAATCGGAAATCTGGCGACCCTTCAGAAACAGTTGCGGAATGGAAGAAGAAGCTGGGGGAGGCCATACCGGAAACAACCGCCTCATACAGTACAACGGCCTGGTCCGATAAAGCTGAGGAGAAATTCAAACAACTGGTGGAGCTGGGCAAAAAGTTTGAACCTGCCAGTGCCCGCCTTGTGACGACATACTGGGGTTTCAGCAACTGGTATGTGACGAGAGCGAAATTCAAGGAAGCAGAGCAACCTTGTAGCAGCGCGTTGGCTGTGGCTGAAGGTGCGCTCGGCATTTCGAATCCCGCTATATGCGACTTACTATGCCATTATGCAAATATATGCCGTCGCGCGAAGAATTATCCCAAAGCAGAAGATCTTTACAAACGAGCCCTGTCAATTTACTCTCAGCAACTACCCGACACTGACTCTAATGTGATTGCCGTGTTGACGGCAATGCAAAGCATACTAAAAGATCAGGGCACCGCGCAGAGTGCAAAAGCTCTGGAACTGAAAGAGAGATTATCGCCCGATGCTATACACACCACGGCGAGTGTTGGCCAAACGCCGAAAGCAGCGGATCAAAACCGAGATCTGCTGACACTCTATATGGCAAACGGTAAATATGATCAGGCGGAGAGTTCGCTCAAGAAAGTCATGGAATTCGATCAAACGAACAACGAAAAAATCGCTCTAACAGACCTCATCGCGTTAGCAGACGTAAAATGCAAGTTGAAGAAGTATGCAGAGGCGGAACAACTTTACAAGGCGGCCCGCGATCGTTGTATTCAGGAGCGATTACGCCAATATGATGTAGTGCTTGAGAAATATGCCGAGCTTCTTCGGCTGTGTGACCGAATGGAAGAAGCAGACAATATGGATGCAGAAGCAAGACAGTTTCGCCTCGATGGAAAAAAGAAGCTCTATCATTAGGCTTGAAAGTTGCTATATTTATGTCGCCGTTTCCTGAGGACCGTTCATGAAGTATCTCAGCTCGCTTATGCTTCTACTTATTTTTGCTTCCTTCATTGCGGTTCGTGCGGCTGATGAAAATCACAGTCAATTTTTGAAGGGAGTTCGCATTGGTGGCTTCCTTGACGACAAGGTGTTACTGGTTCTTCCGGATCGCACCGCAAGCCTGGTATCGACAGGTGAATCGGTGCAAGGAGTGAAGCTGGTCGGTGTTGACGCGACCACAGCCACCCTTGAGTGCGGAACACAACGAGAGATTCTTGATCTAGGTACTGCCTGGCAGCTGGCTCCGCATGCTGATCTTACCTCTTGGCGGACACGATATTTGAAAATTGTTGGGCGAAGGGTAGACGCCCAAAATCCGGAAGTCTGTAAAGCCGTTATTTTTCGAGCATTCAGAAATGGCGCAGCGCAAACTGACGATGTGGAGATAACGCAAGGCGTACCGTATCCCAAACTACCGGACTTTCTAGAATCAGTTTCGTTGACAGCAAGCTATGCTCCAGAAAAACAAACAGCGGTAGACATGAACTATATGGTGGTGACAGATAAGGCATATCAGCGTTTGCTCAAGACACCATTTGCCGTAAGTGTCGCACCACACGCAGCCAAACAATAACCTCTTCGAGCGCACACCGGTATATCCGCCCTGACGGCCCGTCATGGCTGCGTCCCAGTAGACACAACATGACCATGGTGCCTGGCGAGTCCGACCGGCCAATCTTCTCAGGAATCATACGATTTCACGGGATTATGAGTATCTGTGTGTAATCTTTGGGCACCAGACGTTCACCTTCAACATTGGCCTACAACGCTTGCTGGTGAGGCGGAGGTGATAGACCGGCAGCACACGGGTCTACACCACTTACCTGTTCAAGCACCTGGAGTCAACGGCAGTTATCAAATAGTAAAAGTAACGGGAGGATGGACCGGGGCTGGCGCCAGAGTCTCGGATAATATGCACTGCCCCGTCTACAACCAAACAGGTGCTGAACATGGAAATTTCCAACAGATTGAAGAACATTCCTCCGTATGTCTTTGCCGAGCTGGATAAGAAGCGTCAGGTTGTGGCAGCACGAGGGGTTGATGTTATCAACCTTGGCATTGGCGATCCCGACCAGCCTACTCCAAAGCATGTAGTTGAGGCAATGCAGGAAGCACTCAACAATCCTTTGAACCACCGATACCCACCTTTTGGCGGCACAAAGGAATACAAAGAAGCGGCGGTTCGATGGTTCAAGAACCGATTCGGCATCGAATTTAGCGTAGACAACGAAATTACATCGCTCATCGGATCGAAAGAAGGCATTCACAACGTAATTCATGCTTTTGTAGATCCCGGCGACATAGCCCTTATTCCTGATCCGGCTTACCCGGTATACAAGTCTTCCACAGTCCTTGCCGGTGGAACACCGTACGCAATGCCCTTGCTGCCGGAAAACGAATTTCTCGCCGATCTAGATGCGATTCCGGAAGATATTGCGCGCAAGGCAAAGATTATGTTCTTGAATTATCCGAACAATCCCACCGGCGCCGTCTGCGATCTGGCCTATCTGGAGAAGGCAGTTGCCTTTGCAAGGAAGTACGACATTCTCTTTGTGCATGACCTTGCCTATTCCGAAATGACTTTTGATGGCTACAAAGCTCATTCAGTGTTTGAAGTTCCGAATGCGAAAGATGTGGCGATCGAATTACACAGCCTGTCAAAGACGTTCAATATGACGGGGTGGAGAATAGGATTCGCTATCGGCAACAGTTATGCAGTCAAAGCTCTGGCTCAGCTGAAGTCTAATATTGATACTGATGTTTTTCGTGCAATTCAGGTTGCCGCCATCGCGGCTTTCGATGGACCGCGCACTGATATTGAGCGCTGCAACGCAATCTATCAGGAGCGACGAGACGTTACTTTTGATGCCCTGCGAAAACTGGGTTGGAGTCTCAAGCCGCTTCGGGCGACATTCTATATGTGGCTGCCGGTTCCCACTGGCATGACGGCGGCTGATTTCAGCACACTGATGCTGGAAGAGGCTGGAATAGTTGTTCCGCCTGGCACTGCATATGGTGCTTGCGGCGAGGGATTCTTCCGTATGTCGCTCTGTACCGATAAGGCTCGACTGGCCGAGGCCTTCGCAAGGATGGAAAAACACTCCATTACCTTCGATCGCAACGCTGCTAAGGTCTAACTCCTCAGGAAGTTTCGCGGCGCGTTTGAGCGAAGTCCACGCGCCGCGAACACCCCGGTATCGCCACCTCGGGCTCGTTTCCTTTTCCACCGTGGCCAAACATCTCGGTGCGCCAAGGCTGCTGACGGGAACCTGGCGTCTCTGCGGGTGGCGCCGTTAAGCATCACCACCGACCGACGCGGATTGCGACAAAATAACACGGTGCACGGGTAGATAACTCTGGAAGAACTGTTGGGCACGAATCTCATCGAGCGATGCTTGCTTTCACAAGTTCTTGTGGTCGTTATCTAACTGAACATATCTTATTGACCTGCCTCTAAGCTCCGGGAAACCGTGGCAGCCGCTCGCGCAATTCTCACAGATCAGTTTCGGGGGGCTATGGATGCTGCCGTTTCCTCTCTAGCCTTAGATCGCCTTTGCCCTTTTGTGAGCAGCAGGTTCTCGGTTTGATGCGGCAATTGCCTCGAATTGAGATTTGAGCCACTCTTCCGCGGGCTCCAACTGATAATCGCCTTTGGAATCTGAAGCCTCAAGTTCCAGCGTCACAGGTGAGCTCAGTTTCTTTGCATCGACGGCATGTGAATTCGCAACAAGGGTAATGGAGGATCCAAGGACAAGGAACAGACCTAATACCATCCATCGAACATGGCGGTTGTCGGTTCTGTGGTTTGGTTTCATCGTGAAAAACTCCGCTCCGATTGAGCCTAGTATCAAGGTTGGAGATAACATCTGTGTGACGGAATGTGGAACAATTCGTGTCAAAATTATGGCATTCCCGTGACATGGGTCAGAACTGGATGGCGATAACTCGGACAAGACTCATACGCCGGTTTCGTTCTTTGGCGCCATTGTCAGGCTTCATCCGTTTCGCCTTCGTTTCGAACATATGGAGTGGGCGTGAATTAACCCGGGTGAAGGGATGTCCGTTTTAGTGCTCTGCCACCCTGACTCACACGCTTTAGAGT
>JAKFUT010000375.1 GCA_021732565.1 Candidatus Obscuribacterales bacterium | reverse complement strand
GGCTTATGCTGTGCGTTTCGTGCGCTGTACTGACGGGATGCGGTGACATGCGCACCCCGAATGATTGCCTAATCTCGGGAAATCAATATTTCGCTGCAGGCGATTATAAACACGCGGCAATGGATTATCGCGAAGCTCTCAAACGGGAGCCCGATAGTGCACAAGTGGCACACAAAACCGCACTTAACAACCTTGGGGTTGTGCTGAATGCCTTGCATCGCCACGAGGAAGCCGTTCAAGTGCTTAAGAATGCGGTGGAACTTGATCCCAAAAATCACATTTCTCACTATACTCTGGCGCAATCACTGACAGCGCTCAAGCAGTACAAAGAGGCGGTTGAACAAGCAAAAATTGCAGTTGAACTTAGTCCAGATGAGCTCGCCGCACACAGAACCCTGGGAGACGCGGCACTGGGCGCTAACGATCTTGAGCTAGCCATAACCGAATACAGACATTTGCTCAAAGGCGATAATGATGATGATCTGGCCCACCAGAAACTGGGTGAGGCACTTTTTCAAAGCGGTGACAAAGAAGGCGGGCTGGCTGAGCTGAAAAAAGCCATTGAACTGAAGCCGGATACTGTTGATTCCAGAAAAGCCTATGCTCGGGTGCTCAAACAGAATGGCGACCCCACAGGCGCGCTTGCTCAAGTGGAAGAAGCGCTAAAACACGATTCCAAGGATGCCGAGCTGCTTCAGTTAAAAGATTCGCTCAGCCCACAAAAATAATCCAAAAATTTTGAACTTTTTGTTCCTCTTGATCGTTATCTGGTTGGAGGGCAGATTACTCGCGGTGACCAATGAAATTGTCATGCGCCGGGAAGACACAGCATTTCGATAAATAGTAGAAGAGTTCTCGTGACACGAAGTAGTTTCGCCCCAACGTTCGACTATCAGCCTCATCAGTAAAGCCGACAAACTGCCATTTTGAAGACTGCAACCAGAATTCGCTAATACGGCGAAGTATTTCTTGTTGGTAAAAAGAAAAGGGGGAGAAATTATGTATAGCAAAGTCTATTCCGGAGGCGTCGTCGGAATCGACGCCTATCGCATCGAAGTAGAAGTAGATTGCAGCGGCGGCATGGGACAAATAAGTGTCGTAGGACTTCCGGATACAGCCGTTAGGGAATCGCAGGAACGAGTGCGCGCAGCTATTCGAGCATGCGAATTTCTCATGCCGCCCGGGAAGAAATGGACAGTCAATCTAGCACCTGCTGATACTAAGAAAGAAGGCCCGTCACTTGATTTACCCATTGCTATTGCAGTGCTATCTTCGACCGGTTTCATTTCTCCAGAAAAACTTGCAGGGGTATGGATGGCCGGTGAACTTGGTCTGGATGGAAGCGTACGCGGCATCACGGGAATCTTGCCGCTTACCATTGCGTGCCGCAATAGTGGTTGCCCTGCGATAATCGTGCCTGAAGTTAACGCTGAAGAATCACTTCTTATTGACGGGCTGAAGGTATACCCTGTGAGCCATCTCAAACAAGTGGTGGATATCCTCTCCTCACCGACATTACCGGCCCCGGCTTTTTCATCGTCTCGGCTCAAGTTCAAACAGTCGCTCCAAAAGTTGGATCGTGATTGGGACTATTCTGATGTTAAAGGGCAGTCCCCTGCCAAACGAGCATTGATGATTGCAGCAGCAGGTCGGCATAATATTCTGCTGGTCGGCCCGCCGGGCTCAGGGAAATCGATGCTGGCCCAACGAATCGTCTCCATTCTTCCACCCCTGGAATTCGATGAAGCGCTGGAATTGACACAGCTCTACAGTGTTGCCGGGTTATTCAAAGAAAGATCAGGCATTGTTTCAAAGCGTCCCTTTCGCTCACCGCATCATTCTGCTTCGCTGTGCGGACTGGTAGGAGGAGGCGCATCACCGCGCCCCGGGGAGATCTCATTGAGTCATCACGGAGTACTCTTTCTCGATGAAATGACCGAATTCACAAGGAGCCACCTGGACGCGCTGCGACAACCCCTCGAGGCTGGCACGGTAACGATCAGTCGAGCACAGAGCACTTTTACATTTCCGGCATCGTTCTTGTTGGTTGGTGCTTGCAATCCGTGCCCGTGCGGCTACCGCGGAGATCCATTGAAATACTGCGCATGCACCCCCTATCAGGCTGAGCGTTACTGGTCGCGACTCTCAGGACCGTTACTCGACCGCATTGATCTACACATAGACGTAGGCAGACTGAACGAAGTTGAGCTTGCGTCAAACGGCAGTTCTGACACATCAGAAAAGATGCTGCTGAAGATAATGAGAGCTGTTGAGGTGCAAAAAGAACGCAGCAACAATACGCAAATTCTCTATAACGGGCAGCTAAATCAATTGCAGATTCGCAAATACTGCGCCATCGGCCAAACATCACGAGAGGTGCTTGCAAAAGCAGTCACCCATTTGGGCCTCTCTGCCAGAGCCTACGATAGAGTTCTCCGCATTTCACGGACAATTGCCGACCTGGAAGGCTGCGACGCAATCGACGCTCTACACATTAGCGAAGCAGTGCGTTACCGTAGCTTGCGCTATGGACTGTGCGCATAACAGTCATCTGCAATCGGACCTATATTGAGCGCTCCTGCGCGAAACGACCGACTAGCGCGGAGGAGGCGAGGAGCCCTGTTGGCACTTCCGGGCACGACACAAACCGATTACAATGGAACCCATGAAAACAGGCGAAGTAGTAGACGACCGGTACACAGTAATCGCCGAACTCGGCGCCGGCGGAACGGGAACCGTCTACAAGGCGCGCGAAATAGGCTTGGAACGGATCGTCGCGTTGAAAATGTTGCAACCTTCTCTGTTTACTGAAAAAGGTAGCTTGCAGCGGTTTGAGCGGGAAGGCAAGATTCTTTCCACTCTTTCACATCGGAACTTGCCTAGATTTTATCGCTTCGGTCTGTGGAAAGAGCAGTATCCGTACATTGCCATGGAGTACATTGCCGGAGTCTCCCTTAGCACAGTTCTAGACAAAAACGGACCATTGAAAATTGACAACGCCATTAGTATCGCAGTACAAATTTGCAGGGGTGTATTTGCGGCACACAGTGCAGGAATTGTGCACAGAGATCTAAAGCCGTCTAATATTATGCTCGTAACTCATCGTGCGCAAGAAATGGCAACTGATTTCGAGGCAAATGAAGTGCCCGGGGAGAAACCGACAGCCGCACCTTCATCAAAGATGGCATCAACTGCACCTTCTTTACAGTATGAGCCGACAGACAAGAACGTAGATCAATCGTCTGAAGCATCTCCCTCGACAACAGCAGAAAGCAACCAGCTCCAATTCATTGACGCAATGGAACTTCCGACAAAGTATCCTGGTTTAGAAAGAGCGAACCTTGACTTGATCAGAATTGTAGATTTTGGCCTGGCAGCTTTCCTTACTACCAATAATGCGAGCAGTCAGGTGCTAACCTACACAGGCGAATTAATCGGCACCATCCAGTACATGAGTCCTGAGCAATGTAAGGGACAACAAGTTGACCATAGAACAGATATTTACGCTTTAGGATGCATTCTTTATGAATGTCTCACGGGCACACCACCGTTCTCGGGAACAAATCCAATTTCGATAATGCAACAGCACGTTTCACAACCAGTGCCAATCCTTCCGCGTAGATTGCGAGGGCAACACACCCCGGCCGGATTAATAGAGATTCTACAAAAGACTTTAGAAAAGGAATCGTCCAACAGATATGATTCCATGGCCCAGCTCGAAAAAGACTTACGGTGTGTATCCGAAAATCGGGGAGAAGAAGCCCTTGCAATGCAACACCCCGTAGTGCCGGTCAAGCAACCTCAATGGCACAGATTGACCATGGCTTTGCTTTCCGTCGCGGTAATTGCGTTTGTTTTTTGCATCGGACTTTCCGGGCAGCGAGGCCCCTTGCTGCCGGCGAACGATAGACATTCCCATTTGTCCAGTAAGTTTCCCACACCGACTACTGCATTGCGAAGAGCGTTCTCTGCCACGCGACGGTACCATACATTGCCAAAGAATGAGCAAGAGCAAGCCCTGGCGGAGGCCATCGAGCTGGCCACCGAGTCGCTAACGCGGATTCCAGATTCGGATGCACCAATGCTGTTCCAAGCACACCTTACATTACACGCTTTGCAACAGACACTATATATGTACTGGTCCCAAGCAGACCGGAAAGAGCATCAAGCCCATCTTGTGTTGGTCCGAGCGCAAGAACATGCTGCTAAGGCACTGACTTGGGCAAGGGACCCCGGCGGCGGCTATTTTCGCCCCGCCTGCGCGGCATTTGAAGCCCTCGGAGAAACCGCGCAAGAGGCGGGCGATTTACAGAAGTCCCAACAATATTTCGAGACAGCACTTAAGTTATTTTCTTCAACGCCCCCTTCCAGCAAATTTGTGGTCGATAGCGAGCTTCCAGGGAGGCTGGCATCTGGCGAAGACCTCTTCGTCAGATGGCAACTAGCTCAGTGCCTGATTTCGCAGGGAAAAACCAGAGAAGCAGAAAACCAATTGAAAGAAGCAATTACCAAAGCCAATGAGAACACGAAGACTACGACTTTGGACCATTACGCTATGGAATGCAAAGACTTTCTCTTCAATATTCTGAGCAAACAAAATCGATTGGTGGAAATAGCCGAAATGCGAAGATCAACAGAGAGCGATCTGGTTCGTGGCTGTAAGATTGGCGTGGTCAGCAATGACACGGCGGGTACTTACTACGCCATGCTGGCGAAATGGGCTTTAGCTGAAGATCTTGATGAATCGGTTCGACTCACGCAGCTCGCGGTAGAACATCTTGATGCGGACATGGTATGGCTGACGGCGTGGAAAGTTTCGCAAGCGGTGGAGCAACTGGAAAAAGTGGCAGAATCTCGCGGGAGGAAAGATGTGCTAATCGAACTTTCTGAAATTAATAAGCGCCTGGCGTATTTGCGCGGGAGACAACGCTGAGGGCTGGCCGAGGAACCTTCTAAGTTGCAGGATTGCCACTACTATTTCCACTTCGCGATTCTAAGCCGCCCCTCACCGAACCTGATTCGAAGAACGAAGGCACTTGTAATTACCGGCGAAGCAATCCTTTACGGGAGTAGGAAAAGGAGTGTGACTTTCAGTGATAATTGGCGTGCTTTTATCGAAATTATTTGGCGCAGTAACCAGCAAACACGACCATCTCAATGCCGTTGGTTGAAAAGCGTATAGTCTGATCCAAAACTGGGTTGGTGCATTATAAAGTCTTCGAAATCGTTGTAGAACTGGTGTCTCCACGATGTCATTTGTATGGTTGCGCAGATGTAGATAAGTCATACTTTGTGATGGACACATAAGTTTCCTAAGAAGCTCGAAATATCCGGTCTCAGCGTTTCTCCGAAGCGACCGGGCAAGACGTTCATCTATGAAATGTGAGCGTAAAGGGGCGAGAGATGCAAAAGCGAACACTTGGAACAAATGGATTGGAAGTCTCAGCAATTGGCCTTGGCTGCATGGGAATGAGCTTCGGTTATGGCGAACCAAAAGACGAAGACGAAATGGTTGCGTTGTTGCGGGCGGCGGTCGAACGAGGAATAACCTTCTTCGATACAGCGGAAATCTACGGGCCATTTACGAACGAGAAATTGGTGGGACGAGGGCTTGCACCGTACAAGGGTAAACTGGTTATCGCTACCAAATTTGGATTCGATATTGATCCGAGTACTGGTGCGAATCTATCGGCATTGAATAGTCGTCCAGAGCACATCAAGCAAGTTGCTGAAGCGTCTTTGAAACGCCTCGGCGTCGACGTGATTGATCTGTTTTATCAACACAGAGTTGATCCGAATGTTCCAATTGAAGAAGTCGCTGGTGCCGTCAAACAACTAATCGATCAAGGGAAAGTAAGACACTTCGGACTGTCGGAAGCTGGTGCGCAGACGATCAGGCGGGCTCACTCCGTACAGCCTGTGACCGCACTGCAAAGTGAGTATTCATTGTGGTTCAGAGAGCATGAGAAAGAGATCCTGCCTACCGTCGAGGAACTTGGCATTGGATTTGTTGCTTACAGTCCTCTCGGAAAGGGCTTCTTAACCGGTGCGATAAACGACAAAACAAAATTCGAAGGCAACGATATCAGAAACAAACTTCCGCGCTTCGGACCTGAAGGAATGAAAGCTAATCAAGCTCTCGTCGACCTGTTGGCGGCTGTCGCTGAACGTAAGAATGCCACGCCAGCGCAGATCGCACTTGCATGGGTATTGGCACAAAAGCCATGGATAGTGCCTATTCCCGGCACCACCAAAGTAAAGCGAGTGGAAGAAAACATCGAAGCCGCTACCATTGAATTGACACCCCGAGATCTCGAGCAAATAAATGAAGCGGCAGCGAAGATTGATATCGTCGGCGAGCGCTATCCTGAACAGATGAAATCGATGACGGGGCTCTAGCCGACTCCATCTGAGTGAATCGATTAAGCCAAGGAGAAAAAGATGAAAACCGCAATTGATGATCGAGTCGTGTTAAATAACGGCGTTGAAATGCCCATTCTCGGCTTTGGCGTGTTCCAAATGACCGATCCGGCCGAGTGCGAGCGTAGCGTCCTAGAAGCGCTGCAAACCGGCTATCGGCTGATAGATACGGCGGCGTCATACGGAAACGAAGAGCAAGTCGGCAACGCGCTAAAGAAAAGCGGCATTCCGCGCGAACAGTTGTTTATCACTACAAAGCTCTGGATAGCCGACACTGGCT
>JAKFUT010000319.1 GCA_021732565.1 Candidatus Obscuribacterales bacterium | reverse complement strand
CCATCAGCGCATCGTTCCAGCCCCACGTCGATTACCGAATCGGGTGGGGAAAATTTGATGGCATTTGACAACAAGTTGCCGATAACCTGAATCAAACGCGCACCGTCAGCGGTGCAGCGGTAATCACATGAGGCGACGGATATTTTGATGTTCCTTTTATCGGATAGGGGACGCACAGTGTCAGCGCCTTTCACTATTACTTCCCGCAGCGAAAGTTCTTCCGGATACAACCGGAATTTTCCATCTTCCATTCTTTCGAGGTCTAGTAAATTGTTTACCAGATGAATCAGTCTTTGAGATTCCTTTCTTCCTTGCAATAGCATGGCTCTGGTTGATTCATCCATAGCGTCACACCCCTGCGCTGCTACTGTGAAGATTATCTCGATGGAGGTCAGTGGTGAGCGCAGATCATGGCTAACCATGGCCACAAACTCACGTTTCAATCTTTCGGTTTCGTTGCGTTCGCTAATGTCTACCGCCACCGCAAGAAACGTCGGTTGATCGCGATAGATCAAACGACTGAGCGTCATCTCAACATGAACAGCCTCTTGTGAGCTCTTGGTCAGAGTGAGTGTAATCAGTCGATTCTCACATTCCGCAATGAACTGTTCCAAGTTTTGCGGGTTATCGTCCAAGAGCTTTTCCGGTATAACCTCCGAGAAATGATGGTCAATCAACTCTTCACTATCGTAACCTGTCAGGACACAGGCGCTTTCATTCATGAAACCGATATGGCCGAGAATATTGAAAGTAAAAACGGCGACAGGTAGTCGACCTAAGACTGTGCGAATTCGTTCCTCACTGTCTCGTAAGAGTTTCTCCGCATGTTTTCTATCTGTGATGTCATGTACAACGCAAAACAGACCATTATCCTTGGCGGACCAATGAGCTGACCATAGAAGTTGGACTATGTGCCCCTCCGGATGCTTCCATCGATTCTCGAATACGATTTTATCTATACTCTTTTCGGCTCCGATTGCGGCCTTTAAAGTTTCGTTGCCATCCTCGGTAACAAGAAATTCAGTCAGCGATCTGCCGATGAGGTCACATGGATCTATACCAAAGAGGGCTGACGCAGCGGGATTTACCGACACAAAGTGAGCCCGTGCATCGATTAGGCAAATTACGTCTGCCGCATTACTCATTAATGCTTCGCTGTTCCGCGCATCAGCTTGGCCATCGAGAGCACCAGCCCGGGGACCTGCCTCGCCATCGACGAGCGCTGCGGGTCCGTTCGAAATGGTGGCAGGGTGTGTTACGCTGCCCGGCGCCGGAATAGCACTCTTAGTGCCAAGACAATAAGCAAGCGCCACCAGGGTTGTGGACAGCAAAATACCCTGTCCGATTGCCAATGGCAGTCCCAAATTTTCATTCTGCTCGACAGATAGAGTGGCCAACCGCGATAATTCGCTGGCCTTGCGATCTAAAATCGCCAACTCTGCTCGCGTTTTCCCCAAAAGAGAACTGAACCTGGTATTTTGAGATACAGCTTCGTGCATTTGTCGCCCTAGCAATCGCAGGCGATCGACGGATTCTTTCAGCTCCGAGGAAGTGATCAATACTCCCAATTGATTGATATGGTTCTCAATAGCGACCGTCACAGCAGTGATGTCTCGTCCGTAGGCCATTTCACTGCGCTGTCGATACAGATCTAATTCAAGCTCCAAGCGCTTTAGGAGCGACTCAGTAGTTTCCACCCGCCAAACTACTTGTTTTAACTCCCCCGTCTGCTGATAGCTCATTACGGCGAACCTGCTGTATAGGGCGCTTCCCGCCAGAGAAAATACATTCGCAACGAGGAAAGGAATTAGAAGGTAACGCTTGAAGGTTACTGCCATGCTCAATCTCAATAACTTGACTTGTCGTTGACGTGATCCTGGTTTCGAACGTTCCGGTCATCGGATTAAGTATCAGTCTGTGGTCCGAAACCGACAAGGACCCCTTTTGCTCCACTGATCTTTCTATGCCCTGGTTTGTCAGGAAGGGTATCATAGTCCAAGATCTGCTCTTTCAATTTCTCTGAGCATCTGTTCGCCGCCAATGGTCTGCCTGTCAATCATAAGAGATTTCCTCCTCTATAAGATGGTTTAGTCGGAAGTAGACACGGTCTTCCCCTTGCAATCGTTATTGCGAGTTTTGGGGACATCGGCACTGCGAACCGATTGCTCCTGGTAGTCAACGACAAAACTTTCGTTGGAGGGTTTGGCCGTAAACGTTTTGTATTTTGTCCAGCGATTGTTGATGTTCATGCGGACTTTGACTTTGAGCTCATCAACATTGGTGGTGCGCGCAAAATACCTGGCTAGACTGAGCACCTCGCGCTCTGATCCGATTTGTCCCATTCTTCCTGTTATGGACATTGGCATGACTCGTTCATCAACTGTTTCGTCGATCTCAACCTTATCGATTTGGCACTTCTCCGAAAACATGCCAAAGTTCCCTATCATTGGATCAAGAGAAGGAATCGGCAGCCAATTCAACGGAGGCAGAAAACCACGCAGCGGCGCAAGGACGATAAACAACGCAACTGCCAGAGCGGGACATAAGTGCCTCAGCTTCCTTTTGCCCGGGCCAGGAACCACTCTCGCTTCGCTTGCCGGGGTCGGTTTGGCAGCCGGGTGAATAGACTGATCAGGGGTTTGGTCTAATCGTGGGCTCCGGGCGTCCAGCCCCCAAATCAGCACATATCCCAGCAGCATTACCAAGCTTGCATAGTCAATTACCGTCAGGAAAATTGATAATGTCAGATGAAGTGCAATGCCAACGAGCACAGCCGCCCTGCGTGTAGCTTTGAAGCACAGCCCCCAAGCCAGGAATGCTTCAACCAGTACTACGATGATGGATAGAACTTGCATCAGCACCAGCGAAGGGTTAACCATCTGTACCAGGGGGATCCAAAACTCACGCAAACCCCAGCCATCTACAAACACTGCCCAAAGTGTATGACCGCTCAAAAACTCAGGTGATAACTTATGAATGACCGCGAAGAAGTAGCAACTTGACAATGATAATTGCACCAGTCGTGCTGTACAGGACTTCTTGGTGTATGCAAACAGGGCTGCAAATGCATAAGTCAAAAGGATATACTGAAAATTGCTTGTGATTGCCGCAATTTCTCGACTTGCCGTTGATACAAAAATGATGCTTACTAGAATTAGCGGAATTTGGCTCTTGCGGCCGAGAATGAGGCAGGCAGCGGCTCCGAAGTAAATACAATAGATAAGCATGTCTGCGACCAGAGGTAACCGGGACAACTCGAGTGGTTGACCGTTGATACTCCATGGAGATACCGAAAAGGGGCCAATTGTAAGAGCAGAAAGCTGCCAGAGTCCGGAGATCATCAGGACGGCTCCCAACGAGCGTAGGAAAAGTGGCATGCTAGAACTGGGTGCGTATAGCCACTGTTCGAATTTTCTAAATCGGGTTTGCCAATCAATTGATTGCAAGTTTGTTCTATAAGTGATCCGTTCTCTTTGGGTGTTGTTGCGATATTCCATGAGTCTCATAAACGCTGCGCCCAAGAGACTCTCTGCCGTCTTCAATTCAAATGTGAAGTGCGTATTTGCGTTCACTTGCTTGCTCCATCACTCAGTAATTGAATGATAGAAACCAAATATTTCAATCATGTGGCTGCTCAGTACAGCCCCGTATCTTAGGTAAGGCTTTTCGCTATCGATCACTGCGAAAGATATGCACGTGTAAAACATTTCAAACATGTGCCTAGCCGAAGAAGCCCGTTACGCCAGTCATATGAGAAGTGGGCGCACAACACGAAGTGCTCTCCGCTTTGAATTGTTTCAACAGTGTGACTAGTATTTAAATTGGTTCTTGCCTGCTGCGGTTATTTCCGGCGAGTAGTTTGGAGGTACCACTAAGTATCGACACTGCATAGACAAAGTGGTGCTTTTCCAAAATGTTCCGGTAGAAGTACACGGCGGAGCACCACTACAATCCTATCCACATTGATACTTCGCCAGAAATATTGAACGTTTCATTGGTTGGAGGGAATCGCTAACTGTGTGAATTGTTCAATCATGTGACTATCCGAAGAGTGCCGACACGCCGGCCACAAGAAAAAAACGTGCTACACGTGTGACTTCCAATTCTCCTTGTTGATCCAAGGGATTCAATTTGCTACTGTCTGTTGTGCTCGCCGAAAATAGAGAGACACTTTGCTTGCATCCTAAGAGAAAGATTGCAAGTAGATTGTCACGCAAAAAGTGGACGTCGTCTAAGTTCCATGGGGATTAGTCATTTGCAAAACGATGATTGAGCTGCATGGAGGGAAGGTCCCTGATAGGATTGCTGGTAGTGGCAGCAAGGACCTTCCTGTCGGATCACAAATTCGTCAGGCTTAATTCAAGCCCACAATAGGAAGTTTTGTCCGAACTTCGATACAACTTAACGCTTAGCGACTTCTCCTTGAAGAGTGCCGATTGATCGCCCAGTGCTTGAAAGATCGAAGATCCTGGTTTGATTTATCGTCTCCGCCTCAGTTGAGGGGGCGCATCATTACCTCCGCCACCAGCGAGCCTTGATTGGTCCAGAGTTTGAGTGCCTGCGGGAATAGGGAAAGTGGGATTGAACGATGATTCAGGAGTATAAGGATTATCCCCATGTACTCGTAAAACTTGCCTGTCTTGAATTACCCGGACTTGGGCATCGGCAGGTATTGTAGCCGGCATTAATGTTCGCCCGCCTGCATCCCGAATTGGCTGGAAACGAGGATCCACAACAACCGCGTCAATATCATTACGGTAAGGATCGTTGCGACCAGGTCCAAGAATGAATGCATGCATTCGCCCGTCGACGGTGCCTGCAGCATTACCAAGCACAATGATGGGACGACCTGTCTCATTGCGCACCTCGCCACCCACAGGCCGACCGGCAATGTGCATTGTTTCCCGGTTATACCATCGATCTGTGTGAGTTGGTCCGGGAGCTGATTCATGGTTTCGTGCGTCGACATATTGCCGTTCAACTCCTTGCCTATCTCGTACAAAGATTCTTCCGTCTTGTCCTTCTCGGACTTGGCGGGTTGGATCATCTGCTGGTCTATAGCACAGGTCGCCGCTTCGGTTCAGGCTCAGTTCCGTCACCCGATGTGATTGGCCTTCTCGATCGGTGACCGACCATTCTCGCTCAGATGTTCTTGTGAACAATCTACCATCCAACGTTTGGACGCGATCAAGTTGCCCGTTTCGATCACGGTGGAACTCCGTAACTCTTGCAGGTGTTGGACCGCCATCGGACATGTCTGGCCGCCGACTTGAGTTCTCCAGTCGGAGGATGGTGGTTGTTGAAGATCCATCTGGTAACCTGACCGTATTGCTGGTTGTTTGAGATCCATCCGGTCGCCTGTCTGTATTGCTAATCTCTCCACGTACTATGGTACTCAAGACTCGCCCGTTTGTATCCCGTTCTTCCGTTTGACGGAGACCGTCATGACTGGTGCTCTGCCTGGTGGTTGAACGGAGCTGTCCTCCCTCGTTGTAGTTATAGGTGTCGGTGTGAGTCCGAGTGCCCGTTGCCGGACTGTAGTATTCGGTTTGTGATCGAGTTCCATTGGAATTGAAGGAATCCCGTTGGGTCCTGCGTCCGTCGGTATTGAAGTGATCCGTGCTTACGACCCTGCTGCTTTCGTCACCACTAAATCGGTTAGCTTGAATAGGACGACCATTCTGATTTACTTCTGTTCGCGTAACTGTCTGCCCCTCATACGAAAGATTGAATGTGCGCGGAGACTGCAGTCTTTGTCCTGTGGTCTGATCTTGATAATTAACTCGATTGGTAACCCTTCCTTGTCCATCATAACGCTCTGTTTGTAGTGGTTGACCGTTGCTATCCACGGTGCGTGAGGAGGCGCGATCAGGAGAATAAACCGTAGTTGAGGTTCGCCTACCTTGGGCGTCGTATTCGTTGTGGCTCTCTACGCGTCCTGTCGAGTCGATGCGTTCCGAGGCTCGAAGGTGTCCACTCTCGTATCTCCTGGCGACTATGCCGTTTTGCTGATGTTCAAACGTAAATGTTTGCTGCGGATTTCGTTCGTCTCTGCGTATTTCGCGCCCTCTGGCATCGTATTGAGATGAGCTGAGCAGGCGGCCTTGCATATCATATGCTGAGCTTTCCGCCAGGGTATTATCAGGTCGTCGGCGGACCCAATGAGTGCGGAGAGGTTCTCCTTCTGAACTGTTCGGGTTGCGTTCGATAACATGAGCACCAAGTCTCCTGTGTTCGGGAGTAGCTCCCGTGGCAGGACCCAATCGCATATGTGATTGATCGCTTCTGAGCAAAGTCTCGGCTGCCGGAGGCAATGGCGCCGGAATCTCATTGGAAACTAATCTATAACCGGCTTCCGGCTTGGCTGGAGGAGTCTGGTCGGTCGGCTTGCCTTCAGGCTTTGCGGCTAGAGGGGATTGCTCACTGGGTTTGGTTTCTGGTTTTGCCGGTGGTGACTGATCTGCTGGTTTAGTTGCCGGCTTCTCCTCAGGCTTGGGAGCTGGTTTGTCCTGCGGCATAGGAACGCCACGTTCTCGTTCTTCGGGATTACCATTTGGAATTGTTTGATCAGGGGCCGGTCCTTCCAGTTTCGCGGCTGGTTTTGCTGGTAAAAGTGTGTCAGTTGCTGGCTTAACCTCAGGCTTTGCCGATAGGAGAGAATGCTCCGTCGGCTTGCTTGCCGGTTTGGCTTCAGGTTTTGCCACGGGGATTATTTCAACTGGAACTGGCATTCCCTGCGGTTGGCTCTCAGGCTTTGCGGGCAAGACTTGGTCCGTCGGTTTGCTCTGCGGTTTGTATTCAGGTTTTGCTAGCGGGATTGTTTCATCTGCTACAGGCTTTCCCTCCGGTTTGCTTTCAGGCTTTGCCGCTGGAAGTGCTTGTTCAGCCGGTTTGCTCTCGGGTTTAGGTTCTGGCTTAGCTTGAGGGATCGATTGTTCGCCCGGCTTTCCCTCTGGTGCGGGTGT
>JAKFUT010000323.1 GCA_021732565.1 Candidatus Obscuribacterales bacterium | reverse complement strand
TGACCGCAGGCACCGTACAACTGCAGTCGGGCAGCGGTGACATTGGTGGTTCGGGGGCTCGTATTCTGACTGATGCGAACAGCCTCAGTGCCAATACCGGAGGCGCCAACGTGTATATAGCAGAGACTTCCGGAGTCTCCCTTGCTTCTTCCTCTGCATCGTCGGTAATCGACCTTACCACCGGTGGTAATTTTACCACCGCTAATGGTGCACTCATACAGGCACCGACCATTTCGGTGGTGACGTCGCCTTCTGGTACTGTCACCATAGACGGTGACTTCAACGCCAACCTGTCGCTCACATTGACTGCCGGTGGCGCTAGCGGAATCAGTCGTTCTAGCGGCACTTTGCGCAGTGCCAGTCTCACTCTCACTGCAGGAGCCGCGGGCATCGGAGCGGCGGGAACTCCTGTTGTTACGGATGCAGGGGCGATTACATTTTCTACCGGCGGTGATGTCTTTTTGCAAGAGAACGATGGAGTCACTGTCAACGGTTCTGGTTTTGGCAGTGCTCTTCAACTCTCAGCCGGAGGGGCTATCGATATTGCCGGAAATGTCACTGGCGCCGCGGGTAGCACCATGGGGTTAACGGCCTCAGGGTCCAGTAACATTTCTCGCTCTGTGGCCGGAGCAACGCTCACTGCCGGCAGTATTTCGTTCATTTCTGGAAGCGGCGATATCGGTGCCTCAGGTACGCCGATGTTGGTAGCTGCAAACTCCGTGTCATTTGCCACTACGGGCAATGTCTTCATACAAGGAGCCTCTTCCGTCGGTATCGCTGCTTCTTCGTTTGGTTCAACGCTGGACTTTTCGACTGCGGCCGGGGGAAGCATAAGTCTGACGGCCGATATCAGCGGCGGTGCCGGTAGCACGGCCACCCTTGGCGCCGGTGGCTCAGGCAGTATCACTCGCACCGGCGGGACCTTGACGGCATCGACGATCCAATTTACCTCGGGCACAGGTTCCATCGGCGCTACCGGAGCCGAGATCGTAACAGATGCGGCGTTCCTGTCTGCCAGTACTGGCGGAGCCGGCGGGGTATCGCTGCAAAACTTGAGTGGCGTCACTCTCAATACTTCAAACACGGGAACCGGCGCATTTGAACTGAACGCTAATGGCGATCTTATATTGGCCGGTGTGGTCACTTCGCCATCTGTCTTATTGCAGACAACTAATAACGGAAACATTTCGCTGAATGCAAACCCTGTTACCGGGCTTCTAAACGTTCAAGCCGGCGGGGGCGGGTCGATTACTCAAGGCGTTGCCACCCTCTCGGTGGCAACTATCAACTTCCAATCGGGCACAGGAGATATCGGCACTTCTGCCAGTTCGCTCAATATTGCCGCCAACAATGTCTCTGCCAACACTGGCGGGGCCGCCTACATTAGTGATGTAGACAGTGTAACAACCACTGCTTCAGCCGTGACAGGTGATTTTGTCTTGACGGCTCCTGTTTCGGTTACCAACGGTGCGATGGTCAGCGGCGGAAATTTGACACTTAATTCCGCTTTGATCATGAATGACGGAACATTTTCTGCGACCAATCAGCTATCCGTCGCCAATGCGGCCGGGCTAACCGTAAGTGGAACGGGAACGTTGACCGGCGGAACTAGTGTGCAACTTAACAGCAGCAACGGCGCAGTCTCGGTTACTCAAAATATCGTAAATGGCAATGTGTCGGGAATTGCCGGTACTTTCTTTGCCACTGTTTCGCAATCGAATCTATCAGCGCTCAATGTCACCGCCAGTGCAGGGAGTATAACATTGACTTCGGCGGCAGGGTCGCTGAGCCTGGTTGACGGCGGTGCGATCACTGCCACTCAAGACGTGCTTCTGAACGGCAACGCCGGAATAAGCATCGGGATTGCAGGCGGCAGCGGAGTCGCTGTCAGTGCAGGGGTTCTAGCCGGTGGCGCTGGCGGCTCCGTCGCCATTCTGCCAGCCAATAGCGTCCTCAGCAACGGGTCGATACTGGTAGACAACTACATGGGTGGTAGTGGCACCGGCGATATAGTTATTGGTGACAATGTGGCGATGACCTCGCGTGGCGGTGGTGGTGGCGCTGCTGTGGCCGGGTCGATCGGATTTCACGGCTCAACCGATATTGCATCAGGGCAGAACTTAAACCTCACTGCCCTGGGCGGCGATATCTGGTTCAATGCCGGCGACGATGTTGATCTCGGTACTGGTGCCTCCCTCACGTCCGTGGCGAAGCTCAACGATAATAATACTGTTCGCCCGCTCACATCCGGACTGGCATTGCCGGACTATACCGGTGGCCGAGTGGGCATTTACGCCGGTATGGTCACTGCCGATGTTCCGGCGTTGCTGAACGCCGCCGTAGATACCCGCAGTGTTACCAATATTCTTTCCACTCCTGCTTCGGGATTCAACCCGGGGCTCAATCTCTTCAACATAGTCGGTGGTGGCATAATTGATGTCACACTCTCGCAACCGGGTTCCTCTAAGGTGGGAATAGTGAACAATACATTCACCGTAACTGGTGGCGTTGTTCTGATCGATCCTCCTGACCCGGGCAACACGATCACTTTGTCTAATGCAAACATCGTTGTTCTGGCACCGCAGCTCATCGCACCACCGATAGTACCACCTGGTGGTGGCGGGCCTAACGGCGGCGGCGGCGGCACTCCTCCTTCATTCATCTTCTCGTTGATCTTTCTCAATGGTGATCTGAACAGCCCTCAAAGCACAGCGTCGCAACGTGATACAACTATGTTTCATGTGGGTCTGAACGGTGTACCCCAGCCGTTTCTGAAGTGCACATTGCCTCTGGTTTTTGGCGAAAAAGCGGGGGGCAGTGATGAGTATCATGTAGCGGGGGGAGCCTGCCAGGTTTTCTATTTCAACGAGAATCAACAAGACGGACCCATTGCCATTGGAAACGAGGGTACAACTGTTGCTCCGGCTGGCAAAAATCGCATGCGGATGCTTGAAGGAAACATTTTTGTTGTCACCGAAAAGATTGGAGTTACGGTGGAGACCGCTCGTGGCGAGGTAGTGGTGCCACCGAATACGGCGGCAATGGTATCAAGCACGGCCAGTGGAGTTGTGCGAGTCGCTAATATCGATGGCAACGGTGTGACCTTGCGCAGACCGGGTGCAGCCGATGATGAAGATATTGCAGCTGCGGGAGAAGAGCTCGTTGTTTCTGTCGAGGGCGGCGACGATGAAGAGCTGATTGCCGCCGATGGAGTCGATCGTATCGCTGTAACGGCTAGAGTGACGGTAACAGAGAAGGGCACTCAGACCAGAATCGGGAAGAATCGATTCAATCCGCAACAGATGCTCAAGGCTGCTCCCATCGTTACGTGTCCGGGAGGCTGTCTTGCAGGACCGACTGAGCGGCGATTGCGCGATCTGCACGACAGACTCGGTGTGGTGCCGGGCAAGAGCGATGGTCCGCTCAAGTCCTGGATTCTGGGAGATCTACGGGCTGTTGCCTTCTCTCGTCCGGTGAATTTCCCGAATGCTGCGGTATCAAATTTAGTATCATTGCCGGGCGCAATGATAAGGCAGTCCAGGGCTACCGTTGCCAGAGTGGATGCTTCGAACATCCTAACTTTGGAGAAGGGGGAGTTACTCATACGGGCCGACAAGGAGATTGTCGTACGGTGCTCCCATGGTCTGGTGCGGATTCCTTCTCATACAGTGGTCTCAGTTGTCGCCAAAGGCGGTCTGATTAAAGTAAGAAATCTCTGTGGACAATCAGGCCGTGCTGTTCACGTGTGCTCTGGTGCTGCAAGCGGCTCTCAAAGGGCTGATGTTCATGCGGGGCAGGAGTTAGTTATCGGGCCTGATTCGAAGACTGTAATGGCAGAATTGCATGGAGACTTCATCGCCCGTCGCCGAATAATTTCTGCCAAGCTGCAGAACGGGCATTATGCTGCTAGTTCTGATGTGTCGTTGATGTCTTTGCTTGACCAGAGTGAAGTACTAGGGGCGATCGTTCGCAGCAAACTTGGTGAAGACAAGGCGATGGTGAGCAGCGTTCTTAAGACTGCCGCCTGTTTGAGCATTGTCACCAACAAATACGGACCCTACATCAAAGGCGAGGGGCGCCATTAAATAACAACCCGGAATAATCCGCAAATTCGAGCTGCTCTAAAATAACTCAAGAGGAAACACTACAGGGCATATATGCCATTGGACGCATCATCTTCCACCGTCTAAATACGGGCCGCACTGGAACTCCAGCGTCAACCGTGCGTGCGATGCCAGCCGTCGGGCCTGGTTTTACAAATGAAGGTAGCAGCTCGGGCAAAAGCCTTGTTGGCTTGTGCGCCGAACTGCTACCTCGACAGATTGGCGAGCTTAACTTACTTGTATTGTTCATTTCCACTGAGCGCTACACGCGGAGTGTGGCCCGCGGGAGCGTCTGTGGGTTACTGAAGAAATCTCTAAGCGATTTAGAGACCGCCGCCCAGACCACCGTAGTTATTGATGGCGAAGGTTCCGATAAGGTGAACGGCAGTGGGTCCGCCGAATCCTACACCGAGACCTTTTGCGACGTTCATGGCCGATTCGCCACCGTCTCTCTGACCGAATGCAATTTTCATGCCTGCCAGAGATGATGGTACTGTGGATAGTGCGGTCACAACCCGGGATATATCTCGGGCGCTGTCATATCCATAGTCCGCTAACATGCCGACCTCGTTTGATTGTCCGTAACGTGGGTCAACTGGCGCGCCGACTAGACCCTGGGCATGTGCTACTTGGTCGTAAACTCCAAAAGCCATGAGGAGAAGTTGAGGAGCCAGGAGAAAGCCCACGCGCGCGGCAACATGCAAGGTCCTTGAAGTAGAGAGAAATTTCTTCACGGAATTGAGCGTTACCATTTGGTGTACCTCCTGATGGGGGTGTGAGAAGGGAAATTACATTTGTTTTGTGTCATTAAAAGTTAGTGATTACAGCAGTAGGCAGAAGTAGTTGCGACCGTTTCTGATTGCTTACGTTGCCCGGGCTTTGTTGTGAGTAGGGGAATCCGAAATCCGTTGTTTTATTGCTATATTGCGGCAATCGACGCATGCCTTGACCAAACTCGGTAGACTGGCGACCACTGAGAGCATTGATGCCGTTGTAGCGCATGGCGCTGTTGCCATAGTCTTGTAACGAGCTGCCGGTAGAGATCGTTTGTCCACCAGTGGAAAAACGTTGTCCGCCGCCAAGATCAAGAGAATTATTTCGCAAGCCGTTGCCACTGGCAACACCAAAGGGTACGCCGTAGCCGGCCATGGGACCAAGCAAGGTAACCTGGTCCTGACTGCCATCGCCGCCAATACCACCAAGTGAGCTGTTGCGTCCTCGCAGTTCATACTGGCGGCTTTCTTGTCCACCGCGACGCTGGGTAGGGATTGTGGTGCAGTACCCGCCCCGTCCAGGAATTCCACCCTCGGGGTTGATGTTCATTTCACGCGATGGATTGAATGACCCTTGTGGAGCCGTTAAGCTTCCGGGGTCGGCTCCGGGGGTGGAAGGCGGTGCAGGAATGAACGGTGTGAGCATTGGTCCTAGCACCCCGGGTGGTGCCTGAACTGCTGGAGTGATGGGTAGTGGAATACCTGAGTTGCTCTGGTCAATTTGATTAGAAGGAATGGAAGGAACCCAGGGAAGAAGAGTTGGTGCACCGGTATGTCCGGGGATTACAGGTGCAGGCGTCGGTCCGTCGCCGAACGCAGGAGGTTGTCCTTCCGGAGCGGGAACGAAAGGCGGCGCGGCAGAAGCGCCATTTATCAGAGGGGTTCTCGGCAATATCGAGGGAGCACCGGACAGGTCGCATTCGCCTTGTGCAAATGCTGCCGGTATCGAAGCGAGAATACCGATAGAGACTGCAAGTAGAGAAATTCTTTTGAGAACCATTTGTTCTTCCCCTCCCGGGAACTTGTTTGCCATGTAAAACTTGATCACTCTCCGGCGCTTCCGGTTTCTAAATCTATCGCAGTTCGCTCGGTCAATATGGTGCCAGGGTCATGATGCCCGAGCCGTTTTGCGGGGTCCTTCTGCCGTAAAGATCCTGCGTCGGAACTGCACCGGGACGCGTTTGCCAGGGCCCGTCTTGCGATGTTTGACCCGTGAGCTGTTGTCCAAAATCAAATTTGCGTGTGCCTTCGTGCTTATAGCGACCGAAGTCTCGAGATGTCTGACCACCCCAGCGTTGTGTTGGTGCACTGCCAACGATACCACCACCCGGGCCTACGGAGCCTTGTCCGACCGGCGGCGGGTAAAAGTCTCGCGGTCCGGGAAAGCTGCCAGGATCTCCACCGGGAGTGGAGGCTGGTGGCGGGACCCACTGACTTGGTCCGAATTCGCCAGGGGCATAAGTTGATGCCGGATTGAATGGAAGCGTGAAGGACTGGCTGCCCAGTCCGCCGGGCATGTAAGACTGTGAGGGCAGCAAGGTAGGCGGCCCGGTGTTTCCGGGAACAACTGGCGCCGGTGTTGAGCCGTCGCCAACTGGAGGAGGCTGTCCTTCAGGTGCTTGAACGTTTGGTGGCGCAGATGGTGCACCCTGAATCAACGGAGTGCGAAGAGTATTGGAGGGCGACCCGGAAAGATCACAGCCCTGCCCCAGCGAAGCAGGCACACCGCCTGTTAGTAGTGCCAGGGTCAGGATAAGATGGACTCGTTTGATCATGCCTTCTCCGCACAAACGTCTTGTCCTTGCCGGTCTTCTTCAAGATGAGAAAAGATGAAGATATGGCAAGTAGGTTAACTTTAGGACGATGTACCTTACATGTCGTTGGTGTTACTACGCAAGCCTTGCGGTTTTCCCCACTAACAATGTTCAAATCGGCTCATGACAACTGTCTTGCAGTGGTTTTCAGCTTTGCCATTTCTCCAAATCTTGCAAAATTTGTACGGCGCCAGTGAAAAGCTCACCAGCGACGCCCCTTTCATCGAATCTGTCTGGATTCCCGACGGCAATACCCAACGAAGGCTGATCGATGGTGGCGTGTGGCATCAGACCCCTTGAGTCCTCTGGTTCAGCGATGGGCCGGCG
>JAKFUT010000286.1 GCA_021732565.1 Candidatus Obscuribacterales bacterium | reverse complement strand
TGACGGAACTGCAACGTCGCAACTATCGGCCGAAGAAATCGGGAGGATGAGCTCTTCTTATTTTAAGCGCGGTTCACCCCTGCAACAAAGCGCCCACCAGAAATTAGCTAAGCCATAAAAAAGGTGGACCTGGATTTCTGGATCGGCTGTTTTGCCCTATTCTTAATAGTCTTAAAGAGTTCAATTCAATGGAAGATCTTGCTGAGTTTGGTACCGATTTGTCTACCGCTGCTGTAGATGGTACGTTGGCGCGAGCATACGGTGTTGATGAATATGTCGACAGCATTCTGCAAATCTTGAAACGCTCTGGACCTCGTTCGGTTGTTCTCCTCGGCGAAAGTGGTGTTGGGAAAAGCGCCATTGTGCATGAGCTGGTTCACAGGCTCTTTGATCTTGATGAGAGCGATGCATGGGAAGGGGTACTTCGAATTTCCGCCACTGAATTTATGACTGGCACCAGATACCTTGGCGAATGGGAAACGAGAGTCAATAATCTGATTCGTGAGGTGCGCGCACCACGAAGGATTATTTTGTATGTGCCCAAGATTAGCGAGCTCGTGGGAATGGGGGCCTGGTCAAAGTCTCCAGCCAACGTTGCATCTGCTCTTGCGCCTCACATAGAAGACGGATCAATTGTCATCATCGGCGAAAGCACTCCAGAGGAGTACGAAGTTGGGCTGGGAGCGATGCCGTCGCTCAATCGGTTGTTTGAAAAAATACAAGTGCCGGCTGCCTCGGAAGAAAAAACGCGCGAAATTCTTTCTGCTGCCATAAACGATAGCGGGCTTGCGTTGGACGACTCTGTTTTGGACTACGTATTTGAATTAAGCGGGCAGTATCTTGGGCATTGCGCACGGCCCGGAAATGCCGTCGAATTGCTACGACAAGTAATCACTCACGGCGCAAACGCGAAGACTGTTACACCGCGCATGGTGCTTGATGCTTTATCAAGGTCTACAGGGATTCCTGCTGAATTTCTCGATGATGCAGTGCCCATCGAAATTGACAAAGTTCGAAGTTTTTTCGAATCTCGGGTCATGGGGCAACCGGAAGCCGTCGATGCTGTGGTGGATTTAATTGCCTTGATCAAAGCGGGCTTGACGGATCAGGGCAAACCGTTTGGTGTCTTCCTTTTCATCGGGCCGACTGGCGTAGGCAAAACCGAGTTGGCCAGAGCTGTGGCTGAATATGTTTTTGGCGATGTGAATCGGCTTCAGAGATTTGACATGAGTGAATTTGCCAGTTACGAGGGATTCGAAAGACTGATTGGTGTCGGTACGCAAAAGTCCATTCTTACTGACGCCGTTCGACAGAAACCATTCTCCGTAGTGCTTCTGGATGAGATTGAAAAGTCTCATGTGAACGTGTTCGATCTTTGTCTGCAGCTTTTTGATGCGGGTAGGCTGACGGATGGGAACGGTAGAACGGTGGATTTTCGTCGAACTATTTTGATCCTGACGTCCAACATTGGTGCGTCGGCACCGAGAGTTTTTCTCGGGTTCGGCGCACAACCTGAGCCGATGTCTCCGGTCGACGTGGATCGAGAACGCACCTTCCAGGCTCTATCTCGGGTGTTCAGACCGGAATTCTTGAATCGAATAGATCGCATCGTGAACTTTCGCCCGCTGTCGCTTGAGGTGGCTGAGAGCATCGCCCGGCGGGAGGTCAATGCTGTTCTTCAGAGAAGCGGTATTGTCCGCCGTAATATTGTGGTTGATATAGATACGACAGTATTGTCGTTGCTGCTGAAAGAGGGCTATTCTCCAACCTTTGGTGCTCGTCCGTTGAAGCGTGCAGTGGAGAAGATTGTTTTGATGCCTCTGGCAAAGGCAATCGCAACGGGGAGAATTGCAAGGGAGACAGTGCTTCGGCTTTCGGCCACAGGCGATCGCGTCGATGTTAAGATAGTCAGCACCCCGAAGATCTCGACTAAGGCACCAATAAAGCAAGATGACTCGCTCATCGATCGCGTGGTCACCATGGTCGACAGGATTGAAGAAATAGAAGAGCAGGTCTTCAAATTATCAGATCGAAAAACATCTCTTTTACATGAGATTCATAAGCCGGGGTTTTATCAAGACAAGAAAAGAGTGTCTGCCATATTTGATGAGATTCATAAGCTCGATCAATTCTTATCTGCATACGAAGGGTTGTGTAAGGTCGTGAGTGGCGTGCAAGAACGACTTGAGCGAAAAGTTTCGAAGGCTGAATATCCTGAATTGGACGACCGCATTAATCAGTTGTCGGTTGAACTGGCGCACTTGAGTTTTGTTGCCACCAGATGTAGTGGTCGAGATCTTAGTGATGCACTTATTCGTGTGAGTCTAGTCGATTATGTTGGTGAACGGTTAAATGGTGTAGATACGCTCGTAAACATGTACATCGGATTCGCCAAACGCTGGAGACTAACGTTCGACATTTTAGCTGAATCATTGACCGCAGAAAACGATTGCGTATATCTTCGCATTGTCGGGCTAGGCGCCTATGTTTTGTTGAAGAACGAGACAGGGCTTCATCAACTCGACAATAAGAGCAAATTGCGCACTGCAAAGGACAAAACTCGTACGGAGCGAGAGGTAGTGAGGGTTACGGTCCTTCCTCTTTCCGAAGAGGCGGATGGTACTTTTATGGCGAAAGTGAAAACGACCGTAACTCAACCGAAGAGTAAAACAGCAAGGTTCTTAAAGAAGCCTCTTGTTCAGGTTCGGTTATTTCACGAGGCTTCTCTAAATTCCATTGAAGCGGTGTTTTCCGGATCCAAGGACGATGCGATTCGTTGCGCCCAAACCATTTTGTGGTCCTCTGCAAACAGTCCTCTGGAGGTTGGATCAGATAATGCTGAAGAAGCTATTCGACACTATGAACTTGGTGCCGATTCAAGAGTTAGAGACGCTCGTAGTGGCCAAACCACTACCAAGGTTGATCAAATACTCAAAGGGAACCTGGCTATTTTTCTCACTACGAAGTCATAAGAGTCTTCCGTGACGCGACAAACTGCAACTGGAATGGAAACGTTTCTAGGGTAAACCCTGCTTGACATTCTTGCCCTGTGGTCGGAAACTCAAGATTCCACTCCACTTCGGGGTGTGCTCCAGGTCATTGTTGAAAGTAGTTAGTCCGTCAATGCGTAAGTAGGTAGGCTTCCACATGAATACCCGAAAAAAGTTTTTCTCGCATCGAATCGCAGCAGCGAAGATCAGCCCCGGATAGAATTGCCTTTAGTATCAGAGGAAGCGATCGAATTGCATTGTTGGGGCAATGTTGACGATGGCGCTTCTCAAGAACGCTTATCGATCTTGCTTCGCGCAGAAGCTGTGTAAACAGGCTGAGTTTGCTCGTGTTTTTGCAATGGCGCTCAATAGACTGCCGACGTTGTTGTGAAACACTTCAGTCGAGCCCGAAACGTCCTCAACAAAGCGGAGCCCAAAATCACTGCTCAGGCTGCGGTTCCATTGCACTTATGCGAAAGCGCGGAACGCCCCGGCACGGGGCATCTTGCCCGCCAAAGTGATCACCTTCTCTGCGAATGCTTGCCCCTTGCCAGTCGTACCGGGTATGCCAAGCGCGGAACGCCCCGGGACCGCGGGCATCTTGCCGGCCAAAATTGATCACTGTTCTGCGAATGCTCACCCCTTGCCAGTCGTCCTAATTATGCCAGCGCGGCCCCCCCCGGGACCGAGGGCATCTTGCCGGCCAAAAGTGGCTAACCCTTCCGCGAATGCCTGTGTCGAAGACCTCTCAGGTCATGCGCGAGATTATTATTCAACCGCGCGCCGCTAGAAGAGACGAAGTTTTGCCACTGATCTTGCCGTTCGCCGAAAATGCAGCGAAGCCAGTCCCCTGCAATGTTCGGCACTAAGGCTGTCTGTTCAGCCAGTGTTACGGGAGGCAGATGCTCTTGTTCAGTTCCAAAAGGAGATTCCATGTCCCAAAACTTTAGAGATAATGCGCTCACACGACAAGACCGTTCGCCCCATCCTATTTCGTTTCCCCGACGGCAAAATGGTTTGTCTCTCGTTGATGACGCGCCGAATGTCACTGGACAATCCGAGCCCAATTGGTTTGAAAAAACGCTTCTCCAAATCAATAACCACGCAAAGCGCGACGTAATTTCGAAGAGATCGGTTCGCCCCAGTTGGAGTGAGGCCTGCTTCATCCATGCAATTCCTGGCGATGATCTTGACCCTGGCGTAATTGTTCTCACGGATGGAAGTCTTAGATCGGTTTTGTCCTGCAGAGGAATCAACGCCCTGTTATTTGATCCCGACGAGCGCGATCGACTTGCTCAGGATTTGACCAACCTGGCCAATACAATCGATTTCGACATACAAATAATGGTGACATCGCGCAATCTTCCCGTCGACGAGTACCTGTCGCGATATCAGAGCCAGCTCAACTCCGAAGATGACTTCTTACGTTGGTATGCTCACCATACCGATTGTTGGTTTCGGGCGATGCAAGAACTCAACTACATTCCATTACGAGAATTCCACGTGATCGTTGAGTACCTTCCTCCGGACTGCAAGCGCCTTGGCACTCAGAAAGAGCGATGGGATGGCCGGCGCTCTAGCGAACTGCATGCTCGATTCGTAGTTCAGTTAGAGCGGCAAGTTCGAATGGTTCAAGATCAGCTGCGCAATTCATGTCTTGAACCGGAAGTGCTGACTCGAAAACAAGTGCGAGATCTGGTTTTTCAACACCTGAATCCACAATTGAGTGAAGAAACTGCCGACGCGCCACGATCCACTCCGCTTATGGCTGAAGCGAGTACCCTCGCCCGCTCGGCGTTGAGAATTCACAACGACCACCTGTGGTTGGATGGAACGTGCGTAGCCACTCAGTATTTGAAGGAGCCGCCCCACGAGACCTGGGCTGGTTGGTTGGTTGAGTTGATGTGTCTCAATGCTCAATACACATTCTCTCTTTTCGTGCATGCTTGCAATCAAGATGCAGTAAGAAAACAATTGCGCCGCGAATTCAAATTCAGCTCCATCGCATTGAGTCAGTTGGGTGGTCCACCCGACCTGGATTCCATTGAGTCTACCACCGCCGCACGCGATGCCATTCAGCAGCTCTTGCGAACTTCGAATAAGGCTGTGGATGTCTCCCTCTATATAAAGACTCGCGCTGACGACCTTGAGGAGCTTGAGACACGCATGGGCGAGATTGGTAGAGTTTTCCGTAATCGAGGCGCTACGCTCACGTCTGCCGACGGAATGCAGTTTGAAGCGTGGCAATCATGTTTACCGTTGGGAGTCGATCGATTGGCTTTCGTACACAAGGTCACAGCCCCTGTGCTTGGTACTTTCTGGCCGTTTTTCACTGCAAGTTGCGGAACGCCGGATGGTGTCCCTCTCGGATTCGCGGTGGCATCCGGCGAACCTGTACTTCTTAATCCGTTCTTTCTGGGCGAAGGAAAAGACGCAAATAATATGTTTGTCGTTGGTAGCACCGGTGCCGGCAAATCATTTGCCGTTCAAATGCTAATCATGAGACTGTTGCCTCTGGGCATGAGATTTGTAATTGTCGACAAAACGGTTGACAAACAGGGCGCCTATAGATTCATAACCGAGCTGCTCGGTCCGGAGATTGCCACATACGTAGATCTCGGACCCGGCGCAGGATTCATGTTAAATCCGTTTGATCTTGGTGGCGATGAAGACGGCACAATGGCAGAACCAAGCCCCTTAAAGGTGACGAAATTGCTCGGACTGCTGGATCTTATGTTGGTCTCGGAAGGAAGAGAAGAGCTTGATATTGAGGAAAAATCGTTGCTCGATCGGCTCATTCGTTTCACGTATCGTGAATGTGCTCGCCTGGGCACGGTGCCTACCATGTCTGATCTGTTTCAGGCAGCTAACTATGCTTGCAAAGCCGAACAAGATCTGGAGCAGAAGGCTCGACTGGTTCATTTTGCCAGAGGGCTATCGATGTACACGCGTGGTAGCGCATTTGGTGGCTTGCTCGATGGATACACCAATGTCGATCCTAACCGATTGGTGATAGTTTTTGATACCCGTGACGTTAACGATCCTCGCCTCGAACGAATTATGGCTTATATTCTCACGGAGTTCATTCGTAAGCGGGCCGCACAGTCGAAGGCAGACGATGTTCGAATGGCCGCCATTATTGATGAAGCTGCGACGCTTATGAAATTCAAGGCTGGTGCTCGTTTGCTTGAAGATCTATCGCGTAGAGCGAGACACTATGGGCTAATGCTGGTTACGATCACGCAGCAATTGAAAGATTTCTTTCGCCAGGCAGAGATCGCCGATTCAGTGGTGAAGAATGCGCATATGAAGATTCTTTTGAGGCAAGACCCTGGCGATTTACAAATGCTAAAGGATACATTGCAACTCACCTGCGCCGAAAAGCAATCGTTGGCAAATTTGGGAAGCCGGCAGCAAAAAAGAAAAGATAGTCAATGTCTGTTGATAGTGGGGGCGTCACATGGTGTTATTCGAATCGTTCCCAGCCCACTGGATTACTGGATTTGCACCTCAGAGCCAACCAGAGACATACCCGTAAGACGGAAGCAAATTGAGTGGGTGAAATCGACTGTGCCCGGCATCACACACACCAATGCGTGCCGCCAAGCAATTTATTTGCTTGGCTCGAAACCTCGCACATGATTATGAAGCTTGAATGCTTGAGCACTCTCGCGCTGGATAGTTTTGTTCCGCGCGTGTTCAGTCAGTCACTATGCCGTTTATTTCTGTACGCGCTCTAGTAGACGCAATAATCTTCTGGAATGGTCTCTTCCGGCCGCCAGTCGATGCCATCTTCGACCTCGCTTCCATCAAAAATTGCCTGCATGATTTCTTGGGCAATATCGGTTTCGATTTGGATCCTGTTTGTACGAATACTTTCTTTCCATGAAAAAACGTAACCAGGTTGTTATTGCAGATCGTAGACACCAGAACTCCGAACCCCTCATGGAACGTCACTAGGCAATAATCGTCCCTCTGACCATTACGAGGAATGGCTCTGGCGATCCGGTGTAAGGTCTCGGTCGTGCGGGCTCTTAGCCCTGATCAGGGA
>JAKFUT010000399.1 GCA_021732565.1 Candidatus Obscuribacterales bacterium | reverse complement strand
AACTTTCCACCGACGAGTTAAAACAAACTGCTGGTGGACTCCAACATTCGATAGCCGAGTTAAGAACCGAGCTTCAACAAACAAATACAACCCTGACCACTTTCCGAAAGGAAATGTGCGAAAAACTCGATGGTATCAGCAGTTTTCTTCTGGCCTCCGAAAATAACTCGGTAAGGCTGGAAGCACGCATCATCACTCTTGAAGGTCGCATGGACAAGATAGAACGTCCGCCCGGAAAACGGACCAGATCCACGGAGAAAAAAACACGCGCAAATTGAATTCCTCAACAGAGACAGGCGGGTCTAGCGATTTTTCGGAATTGAACTCAAACCAACCCGGCGGAGGGGTGGAAGGCGCAGCCGTTTGCCGATCATGGCTATTCAACAAAGGGACTTCCCGATAAATCGGCACTCGACACGGCTTTCCATCATTTCGCCGTGGATCAAGATTCCTACCCCGGGTACTCTAATTTTGCCAGCCAGAGCCTTCCATGATCGGTTCGTCCACAAGCGCTGGTTACACTCGTGAGGCACCCAAAGAGACAATTTTTGTGCAGGCTTCTCAAAGAAAGAACCGGGGATAGGCGGTCAGCGTTTGGCTCGATTATTCGATCTTGTTGATCTGCCCTATTTGGAATCGGGAGTGGACCGAACCAACCTGACACAGTTCCCCTGAATTAAGATTAGCAAATGCGCGCGAAATCAGCAACATCAATTACGGGATAAATAACTGTTTCTTGCAAACACTGACGCATAACATAACCGACCACTTTCTTCCACGATCTGCCCACAGAAGTTTTTTCCTTCCACAGTGCGTAACGTCATTTTCAGAAACCGCTCTTCTTCAGTGTGTTTGAACTCTTCCTTAGGTATTGTCTGCAACGAATTTGAAACGGACTCCAGTCGAACAGCCCGCGACTCTTCCACCATTTTCCTCAGCGCTTCAATCTTAAGCTCAACGGAAACATCTCCGGCGGTCTTCAGTTTTGCTCCGAAGTTTTCAAGTTTAGTGTCGAAAAAGGCATCCCCTTCAATGCCCCGTGTACCGTTATGTTGTTCATAAAACATTGCTCCCACACCATAACTGAAGCACACCAACGCCATCCAAACCTCGGCGAAATATTCGGGCGTAGGGCAGATTTCTATCCCGGCCAATTTTCCATTGAGCAGAAAAAGTGCGCCCACTTGTTCGGGCAGGCATTCAAATCGGCTCTGGAATTGATTTAGATAAGGCCGCTTCTTACTCAAGATAAGCTCCAGGTGGCCACGTTTACCTAGACCGAACTCAGCATTGAGTTTGGCTATTGCCGGCCACAATTTACCGAAAGCAACAGTTCGCCGCTGGTGCAAAGCTTCTTCTCGCAACTGCAAAGGCAAAATGAAAAACCACTGCTGTGCCTCCGCCAGGAACCCGCCTTGAGCTTGCTGAACGCAACACGCGTCTTCAAACATCAGCTTCTGGCCAGCCGCAATGAATGCAGATCTGCAAGCGGCGTGATTCTGCGCTTTGTCTTGAATGTATCCGATATGAAGCGGAACTATCGCTATGCCATTCTCACCCGGATTCGCCAGTTCGAGGTTGCCATAGCCACGCACCTGCGACAATTTCAGACCTGTTTTCGGACCCGTGATTTTAGTGGCATCGCTAGTTGTACGAATGCAAAATAACGGCACTACAGTTAAGGCTCCCGAGCTTTGCAGCATACCGCAGTAATAGTCCGCCATACCTGGCGCTAATTGAAGAACCGGCTCCAGTTCTCTTATTGCTAGTGGATTTTTCATTGTTCTATCTTCGCGAAGAAAGGGGATTCAACCTATTACTGCGTCAACTATCTGCTCTTCCGCTCGTTGTAGTTCGCAACAAAAGTTGTCGAGTTTCCTTCGAAGGAACAGACGTGCTGAGTTCACTCCTGAATCGCAATGCAGGTATGCGGAAAGCAAGAGTTTTTCGAAATCTTGCTGATGCCAGAACTCTAGTTGCGGAGCCGTGTGTGACGGGCGACGCAACGTCAGATCATCCGATGATGTAAATTTGCTCTGAAGGACGATAACTGGGGTCTTGATTCCGACCACAGGCAGAGCAGCAAGAATACGTTCCAGATCGCCAAAGAACGTGTTTTCGTACCCGTCGGAAACAATCAAGACCAGGTCCGGCTCGTATTCCAATGCCACAAGTAACGGCAGGGCTAGATCGGTGGCGCCTTGAGGTACGGGTGGTCGCCCTGTGCCACCAACGGTATGAAGCTCTAGCTGTGAGCAGAGTCTCTCCAAAATATATTGCAACGCCACGGCTTGAGAAAGAGTGCTGAACTCTCGCTCGCCATAACTCTTGCTTGAGGCCGAAGCATCAACAATGAGCGCCAATTTTCCATGAAACTCAGGTAGGGATTTGGCAGCATCCTCAACATATTGTTCCAAGGCATTACATAGTTCGGGAGATGAACCACCGCGATAAATATGAACCAGCGCAGACGATGCTTCACCTCTATTAGTAGGGGTGATCGTTTTTGGCCGTTCATTAAGGTTATCCAGACGCGCAGCAGCGCCAATATGGGCTAGTCGATACGATGATGGTTCCTCGCCCGGTATTATTGCTGCTTCATTTTCCACAGCCTTTTCATAGAGATCTCTTAACACACTTATACCGGTGCCGGCATCAACACCATAACGGCGCAGATACTTGCATAGTTTATCCTCGGTTTCCCGAGAATAATTTCTTGACGCTCTGGCAACATTTTTTCCCAGCGCATGCTCGATGCAATCCACAACGGCACTACGTCGAACCTTCATTACATGCTCACGTAGCGGATGCCCGAAGAAGTAGCGCACTATTGATCGCGAAGTATGTTTGTGATTTGCTCTCAATTGCCTTAGTGCCAGTGCAACAGCGATCACATGGTCCACAGCCAACACGGCCAGCAGGACAACAATGACCTGATCTAAGCTTCGGCGAAGCTCATCTTCCATGCCCTTTCTTGAACTGTAAAGAAGTTGCAACAAAATTCGCGCACGCTGCCACGGTTGAATATCCGGCACCAAAGCGAGCAGCGCATACATCTCAGGATCGCGTAAGAAATACTCCGCGTGAAGGGACCAGTCGCTAAAGAGCTGGCCCGGCTTACCACGCCGCAAGCTGAGCGGCTCTGTATGTGTTGTTAGATGATTTAACAGCGCTCGCATAATACTTAATTCCGACAGACAAATGGAATTCACATCATAACTCTAATCCAATCGAGCGCGCCATAGCGCACATTACAAATCGCCAGGTGTAGCAGAAAAACGATTCCGCAAATTGCAAGAATCATATGACCTCGGCAGCAATGGCATGACTTGCGCTTCACCTATTCATTACCAGTAACCTGGTGGAGGTGACCAACGACAAATATACTTCCGACCATTCCCGAAGTAATCTCATTGCATCAGGTGAACAGCAAGCACCCGAACAAATTACTAACGATGCAGATCAGACACTGGAGGTCCCTATGGGTTCGTCATCTATTGCCAAAGCTGCGGCTCGCGCCGCTGTGGTAACCGGGTTCATTTTAGCGTCTTCCCTACCCGTCATGGCTCAGAATGCTCTGAGTTCGACCGCCGCCACTGGAAATCAGACCAATAACACGGGCTACTTCACTGGTGCTCAAACAATGCAAGGTGGAAGTACCAGCGCACCAATATTGCAAGGGGCCACGAACGGCACCATCGCATCACAAGGCAGTGATGCAACCATCATAATGGGCGTCAACACATCCGGCACGGTTCGCGTGAACAACCTGGCGAACCTTGAAGCACTTCTAAATATCATCGCAAATGGAATGGAAATTCTCGGTATTGCCTGGGGCGGACCATGCATGATATGGGGCTTCATGAATATGGCAGCAGGAGTACAGGACTCACTCAAACGCATTATATGGGGCGCAGCCGGGGTAACTGGCGGCTTAGCTACCCCGGGTTGCATCAACTGGCTGGTCGCTTCGTGTCGCGATGCAAGCCTCTTTTCGTGATCACATAGATGGCGGAGTTCCACTGGATATCGTCCTGCCCCTTTCGAACGTTCCTTTGTTGAAACTCAGGGATTAGCTGATCTCTTTTGAGAATGAAACCAAAACATATGGTGTCTGGAACGAGTTTAAGTTCCGTATTTGGCCAGGTAGCCTCTTTGTCTCGCCTCTTGAAAGAGATGTCGAAACACGAGCGCCGCAATAACCATATAGAGAATGTTCAAACCCAACGCGCACCATAGACGCGACTGATCTAAATGACCAGTTTGCAATATTTGTCGCATCCCTTCAAATACGTGGGCGGCTGGTACCCAGTACGCAACTGGTTGAAGCCACAGTGGAAGAACGCTTACCGGATAAAACACGGCGCAAACAGGCTGCACCAGAAAAGGTATAGCCCATGCCAGAGCTTCCGCCGGAGGTCCCCATCTTAGAATCAACGCAGTAGTTACCAGGCCCAAGGACCACCCCATCAGCAGCAGATTGGCAAATAAAAATGCCAGAGGCAATCCGATGGAGAACAAATTGAACGAGTAGAAGATATTGGCCAGAACTGACAGCACCAGGATTACCAGAACAGCCTGGATGAATCCCATTAGATAGGCTGCAGTTACATACTCACTGACCCGAATGGGTGCGGCAAATATATTCAACAAATTTCGCGACCAGAGATCGTCCAGGAATGAGACGCTGATCAATTGTTGAGCACGCATCAACACATTCCACATTATGGTCGCGCCAATGAGCATGGTGATTAACGCCGGTACCGCATTGCTGACCTTCAGCATGTAGACAGACAAGAAGCCCCACACCAGCAGGTCCATAACCGGCCAGAAAAATACGTCCATTGCGCGGAACGTGTTTCGCGCGCATACGAACCCGAATTTGATCATTAATGCTCTAATTCTTTGCCAACTCACTTTCTAACTTCTCCACTATAGGGGTTCGAGCAATCCGTATGAATACATCTTCCAGAGACTCACTGCCATACCGCTGCATGATCTCGTCGGCTCCACCCTCGGCGATTATTCGCCCCTTTTGCATGAACAGAATTCGTCCACAAAGCTCGTGAACATCTATCATGTTGTGGGAGGTGTTGATGACGGTCATACCAGTTTCGCGCTGAAGACTTGCAATAATTTTTCGCACTTTGTCCGCCTGGTCCGGGTCAAGACTGGCCGTCGGTTCATCAAGCAAAAGGAGCCTGGGATCGTTCAGCAAAGACTTGCAGAGATTCAGTCGAGTTTGTTCTCCAGCCGACAGCGCGCCCGTAATTCGATCACGCATGTGCGAGAGTTCAAACATGTCGAGAAGTTCGTTAATTTTCTTCTTGCCGTTTTTGACTCGATAAATCTCAGAAAAAACAAACAAGTTCTCCCAGACCTTCAAATTCCAGGGAAGAAATTGATAGGCCGACGCAAAGTTCGCCTGCTGGAGAATGTCGATTCTATGACGCTCCAAGTCCTTACCGAAGATATTTATCGTTCCGGCACTAGGAGTGATCAGCCCGAGAAGCATGTGAATACTGGTTGTTTTTCCCGCACCGTTAGCACCAAGCAGACCGACAATTTCACCTTCTGCCACTGAGAAACTCAGGTCATCTACAGCAAGCGCGGGGCCGAAGGTCTTGCGAACATTCCGCAACTCTACAACCAAATCAGAATGGACCATTTCTTTACCTCCATAAAAACTCTATTGCTCAACTAATCTCCTGCCAAGGAATTCCAGGCGCGTCCACCATGGCGGACGGTGGTAGTTGACGTGACAAGAAACTGAATAGACCTCGAACCCAATATGACTGCAGGCCGACATCGATTTTTTCCAAAGACTCAACGGCGATCCCTGCACACAAGAAAGACGCAGAAAATCGGCACAACGATTTTCGTTGCGTAGATAGAGCGTAACTTTCTAGCATCGCCGAGATGCTTTTACTCAAAGTCCCGACTTTAATGCCGACACTCTGACCAGACCGTGGATTTTGCGATGCCCGAAAAGCAACTGTGGCAAGCTAATTGAAGATGGGTAACTCTGCTCTTGTTAGCATTGCCGAAATTTGCATTCATCGACAGGACAACCGCGTACAGCTACAATCGAGTTACCTCGATCAATGAATGAAATCACTTGAATCAGTTACACTCAGCACAATCGAAGCCAACCAGGCAAGCTCACTCTGTAATTTGACCGAGTCAAATTACGGCAAGGATATGCACTGATCACTCTTAAAACTGCACACAGGCGAACCTGCCAGCGTCTTCGAATTCCGCTGCTAATACGACTTTCCGACGCTTTAATCTTCAAAGTCTTTGCTCCAGTTGTGAACAAAGACCCCGCGTGAGCCCCGTGTACAGGCGCCATGATGGGCAACCTGGATGAGAACACGACTGCCGAAGCCGGTATGCGAATATACAACTACAGAAGTTTGATAATCTACAGACGCGAGGCGGTGGTCGAGGTTCTCGAACAGAGAGCGATCTCGGCACACTGCCTGACCTGCGTCCAGTGAAGGTTACGCTATGGTCAAAGTGAAAGCAAGCGGAGAACGCGGCTCAATGAAGACGGAATTTCACTTTTATAGAAGCCATAGTCAAAATCTCCAAACGAATAAGTATCTTTCACAACGATACAGCATGTCGCCCGTGCTGACAAGCGCGAATTTCCATAAACCAGTTCATCTTGCTTCCAGGTTCGCCCGCGCCACCGAGGCGCCTCAGGCGATGTACCCAATCGAAGATCCTCTCAACCTGGCGTAAGCGAAGAGAACATTCTACTGAAGAATGAACAATTTCACAATGGAGTCCGAGCAAACGAGACACCAAATATAGTGGCATTTGAACTTCGTTAAGGACAAACTTGTTGGTGGAGCCTTCTTGAACTAACTTATTCCCCAGGCATCGAGACCCTTGCCTCTCACCTTGAAAGACGCTATCGCCGGCTTAGCTCACCTGCGAGCCCCGCTCCTTTTCCACCAAATTCGGAGACAAATCGAGAGAATCCATTCACCGGTTTCTGCCAGCTCGTTGGGACTCTCGTCGTCATTGGCAAGCCGGCACACTATCCCGGCATGACGATTCGTCAGAACGT
>JAKFUT010000309.1 GCA_021732565.1 Candidatus Obscuribacterales bacterium | reverse complement strand
AGCACCACCGTCGGTTTGAATAGCCCCGTTATTCAGGGAAATGTTGAATGGGCTCAGCGTACCTTGAAAGAATGATCCCGAAGCCACGCCTTTGGTATCAAAGGTCACGAATCCGACAGGCTGCGCAGCGTTAAATGCGATGTTGCCCGGAGTGCCTTGCCCACCTATAGCTTGCGCTGATACATCCAAAATCGCATTGTTGTTGTTCGAGCTTCCACCGGCCATCACGACTATATTACCGTTGTTACTCGCCGCGCCGTTCCCGTTGGCAGTGATGCTTAGCCCCGTGACACCGCCTGTAGTATTATTTGCGCTAAAGGCATAGAGACTTACATTGCCGGCATTTTTTCCGGCAAGTGCATTGGCGTTAAGCGTCCCACCGTTACCAATAATGTTTCCGCCTGTTCCCGAGACACCGATCGCTGAAACAGAACCGATAGTTATGGGACCGGGTGAACCGGGATACACTCCACCAGGAATCGAATTTACCTGCGGTGAAGCACCGCCACCGGGTATCAGCGTGGCACCGGCCACCAGAACTATATTTCGCCCCGCCCCTGTCGCATCTTGCGCCTGAATTGTATTGCCTCCAAGATCGATGTTCCCGGAAGCTAGAATAGCCAGATCTTCAGTAGCAATAACTGCACCGCTTACGTTGATACCGCCGATGGTATTGAAAAATGTCGGATCGCCGTCGATTTTGATATTGCCGAGAGTGAGCGTATCACTGGATGAACCGAAGTGGACGATATCAGCAAGAACGTTTGTGGTTCCAGTTACGTTACCGAGCGCGGCGTTCAATGTGCCATGCCCAAGATCGAAGTTCAGCGACTGAGACAAATAGTCTCCGCCGAGCATGGTCATCACAGTTTGGTTACCCGATGGACTCGCGCCGATATTTATGGCGCCGTTCACCGCCGAGAAAACACCGCCGGTGCCAGTAATATTCAGAGTGTTTCCGATCAGAGCTGAGAGATCGCTAAAGCCGGCGATGCTTGCCAACGTGGCAGTGAACTGAGAGGGGTTATTGATATTGATGTTGGCAGTGAGCGACTGTAGCAAGCCTTGATTAACAATGTTGGAACTGAACAAATTCAAGTTATTCACTGCACTCATGGTCGCTGTTGCAACGCCTGCAGGAGAAGCATTTATCAACTGACCACCGGCAATGAGATTCAAATTTCCGGCGCTGGCGATGGTGCCCTGGTTAATGATGTCATTGATGGCAATGAGCGAAAGACTCAACCCCGAAATGGCGTTTGCGTATCCGCTGAGACCACCGGAGGGAATCAAGGTGGTGATGTTGCCACTATTGAAAATATTGTTGGCATGGAATGTTGCGGTTTGCACATGAGGATTGGTCGAAATGGCATAGAGTGTGCCACCGGTTTCTACCTTTATGCTGTTAGTGATGTTCAGGAGCGGTGAGTTTCCAAAGTCGATAACAAGATTTTGCCCTTGTTGAACCACGAGCCCGGAAATGGCGGTAGTCAATGACGTGTTCGAGCCGGACGAACTGGTCGTCGCTGCATTCGACAGATTGCCTGTTCCGCTCGAATCCGGCGCCTTCCCTGTTGCAGGCGACGTTCCGGCATCTTGTGCGCAAACTCCCGGAATTGCCACCTGTGTTCCCAGGATCAATGCAACCATTACGCCGGCTGCAGACGCGCAAAAAGAGGCAAAGCGCATTGAACGCCCTCCGAATATTCCGACCACTACCAATAAACTCCACTATTGTATATTGAGGACTACCCCACTCGGCTGCGATCAATCAGAAGAAACTCTTGATAACACAAAGCCAATATTTTCTAATTGAGCGAAAGAATGGGTGTCACCCGGGCTTCCGGGATTCCTGGATATTCGCGCAAAGGCACCGCGACCATTAAATATAGCTCATCGATTTTCAAGTGAGCTTGAGTTGAACCAGAGAGCCTATTCGAGAATTTTCCTCTGCCCATGCACCCGGTGAGGCTGTGCGCATTCTTGAGCAAGATGAGTCGTCGAGCAGCCTCAATCGTCAAACTCTCAGACTGACCAAATTCACCGGGAAGTTGCGTGGGGCTCCCTGATTTTCCTTCCGGAGGCAACAACAACCGGATTAAGGAAAAGAATCGTTTTCCTCAGGCGAGCCCCCGAACTTGCTTTCCAAAGTCTTGATCTCTTTCTCGGTTGCGGCGCGTTCTGGTTCATCAGCTACAGGCCGGCCTGTCAATTGCGACTGACGGATCAAGTCTGAATACGCATTCAGGCTCTCCAACAAGATTAGCCCGTCGCTGCTGTCGGTGCGAGCGATTTTGATGGCAGTGCGCAGCTCCTGCGTCGCTCCATCGAAATTACTTTGATCTCGATCGAAGCTGCCCAATGCGAGGTAAGCCTTAGCCAGTAGTTTGCTCTCTTCCGCAGTGCGGTTCTTCAGAGACTTTCTAATCTGCAGTGCATCGCTCAACATCTTGCGTGCTTGATCAAATCGTTGCGACTCCGAAAGACACTTGCCCAATTGAGTTTTGAATTCAGCTACGTTTTGACCGGTGCCCAATCCCGCCGCTTCGTGTACCCGAATGGCCTGCCAGAGAAGCTGCTGCTCTTCATTGTGCTTAGCTCTGGAATGCAGGCGGATAGCCACATCGGCCACGCCGATACCTGTGGCTCGAACTTCTTCTTGACGGCGCGCCCTATCTGCCTTGCTGGAAACTGGAATTTCATATTTAGACAAATGTGATTGCTCAAGTTCGTAGTCTTTTATGATTCTGGCAGTAACAAGCTCTTTCAATTCCTTGCGAATACGTTCTTGCTCACTGGAATTGCGCACTTGCTGAAAAACTTTGAACTCTTCTCGTAGTGTCTTTTCGAGACGATCATTCTCATCATCGAATGTGCGCGCCATCGCCTCTGCTTGCTGCAACCACTTTTCGCCCGCCTTCAGGTTACCTTTGACGATCTCATCGCGCCCGGTCTGCAGGATCATAGGCCACACAACACGATTGTAAATGGAAAGCGTATCTCCGGGAGTCCCGAAGGGAATCGTGCAAAGCCACCCGATAACGCCAAACACGCCAACGATCGTTAACGAAAATATGGTCAGTTTCGCACGGCTGCATTTTGTGGCTGCAAATGAACCCGTTGCAGCTAGCTTGACTCGCTCAAATGTTTTGCCGAGTGCAGACCTGTTTGGTATCACAGGAACGGCGCCGGATCTGTATCCTTTAATTCCACTTTCAAGTGCGGCATCAAGCAAGGCCTGTCGGAGTTCTGCTACAGTGGCATAGCGATTGTCGGGATCCTTGGCCAGGCACTTCATAATTACAGACTCAACAGCCGCTGGTATTGCTGCATCGGGTGCAGTTTGACTAAACGGCGGCGGCGGCTCCTGGAGGTGTTTCACCACGGTATTGATATACGATTCGCCTATCAACGGTGGTCTACCGGACAACGCCTCGTACATAAGGATGCCGAAGGAATAAATGTCTGAACGTGAGTCCATCGCCTTGCCATTACATTGTTCCGGACTCATATAAAGCGGGCTGCCGAATACCTGGCCTGTCTGCGTTAACTGCTGTAGCGCTCTCTCTCCCTGCTGCGGTGCAGCTTTTGCGATGCCGAAATCCACGAGTTTTACAAGGTCGCTTCCTTCGTCGGTTATCACCACGAGATTGCTTGGCTTAATATCTCGGTGAATAATATGTTTTCTGTGGGCATGCTCAAGGCCGTCAAGCCCCTGCTTGAATATCTGCAGCGACCTGGCAATTGGAAGAGCCCCATGGCTTTCCACAAGATCTGCCAGACTTACCCCTTCCAAACAGTCCATAATTAAATATGCTTGCTTCGGTTCGGTATCCGTTACACCGAAGTCATACACAAGAACTACGTTCTGGTGCGAGAGGGAACTTGCCGCTGAAGCCTCTCGGCGAAATCGTTCCTGAGCAACATCATCATGAGTGAGTTCTGCGTTGAGAAGTTTCAACGCCAAGATCTTTTCCATATATTTATGACGGACTTTATAAACGATGCTCATTCCGCCAGTGCCTAGAATTGAGAGCACTTCGTATTTGCCGAGGAATGTGGTTCCGATAATAGAATCACGCTCTAGTCGGTGGAGGTCGCCTCCGTCTTCAGGACACTTACGAATTCCTACGGGGTAACTTCGCCCGCAGATACTGCAGACCTGAATGGTAGCTTGCTTGGCTTGGTGGTCGGTCATTAATTTCCGTGGAGGTCAATCTTTATCATTCTATCCAATTACCACTTCAATCAAGCCCGTTTTTCGCCAGAGTGGTACTTCCCGATAATCATCTCTGTTTTGTGCGGTTTGTACAAACAAGACATGAACTGCCTATGATAAAGCTCATTGAAGGCTTCCTGCGCAAAATCGGTGATAAGAGAGCAGCAAACGAGACAGGGGTCCGCAGAGGGCGATTACGACTCCCGCACCGGCGGCTGCAGGGTCGGCGGAATCAAAGGCAAGAAAATCGCATCGAGAATGCCTACTACCGGTGAACTGCCGTGATCAATTGTAATTCGCAAAGCTTAAAGGGCACCGCTGTTCACCGGGGATTTCTTGGTAAGCTTATTGCGAGCTCTAGAGAGAATCTGGCGGGATTGCGATTCTGTCTTCGGGAAAGGCAAATGAAACCAATAGTTAAAATAGAAGATTGGGCGATCTTAGACTCTAAAATGCCGTACACTGCCCGCAAACAGACTACCGCCCGATTAGTGGGAAAGGTTTTCGGACATCCAGGCCATCTAGCCGGAAAAGAAGTTATAACGTCTCTCATCCTCGATATAACAGAAGATTGTGAATTCGCTATAACAGAAAATACAATCTATGAACTTGGACTTCCTGCCAAGCTTGGCTTAGAGAAAAATCAACTACCTCTCATTGTTTTGAATGGAGTCTTTCCCACAGTGCGCGGAGCAGCAATGCACGATTGAGCACGCTCCTTAATCGCTCAGACCAATTTTCAGTCAATGGCAGAGTTGTCGATGGTGATAGATTTCACTCCACGAAGCAATACCTGAGTAAACTGAATCGCGACCTGAGGGAAAGAGGATCTATGTGGCAAAGGGAACTACCCCTTTTTATTCTGGTCGGATTCTGGCTTATTGCGGGTGTGAAAGCCGCAGCCGCAGAGACCGGGTCGCTCTCTGGCAGCTACCTTCGTAATTACGCTGAGACTCGGGGCTTTATGTTGGGACGCCCCGCTGGAGCAATGCCCAGTCCAGACGGGCAGACAGTATTGTTCCTCCGTGCTCAGCCACGCAGTGCGCAGCAAAGTCTCTATATCTTTGACACGGCTACGGGAAAGTCCCGCGAATTGCTCACGCCGGACCAAGTACTTAAGGGCACGACAGAACATTTGTCGGCGGAGGAAAAGGCTCGCCGTGAACGTCAGCGCATCAGCGTCGGCGGATTCACCGACTTTCAAATATCCGATGACAGCGCCAAGATTCTTGTCAGTCTCTCGGGGAAACTATATGTGGTGACGCGGTCGGATGGATCGATACAGCAGCTCGACACAGGATCGCAAGACATACTTGATCCAAAATTTTCCCCGGATAGCAGCAGCGTATCGTATATCAGGAATCACGATCTCTTTGTGCTTGATCTGGATACAAACAAGTCACGGCAAGTGACCAGCCAGGGTAACGAGAAATTGACGCACGGACTGGCGGAGTTTGTAGCCCAAGAGGAGATGGATCGCTTTTCCGGTTACTGGTGGTCGCCTGATTCCCGCTTCATCGCCTATGAAGAAGCTGATGCATCCGGCGTAGAGTTGTGGAATCTGTCTAGCCCGGAGCATCCAGAGCAGCCTTCGACTCCTGATTATTATCCACGCCCCGGTAAGCCTAACGTAAAAACGAGAGTCGGCGTCGTCCCTTGCTCCGGTGGAAAAACCGTTTGGCTTGATTGGAGCACTTCTGTGCCCGATTCGCAGCACCATTCTTATGAGTATCTTGCAGGGGTCAACTGGCCGAAGAACGGGCCGTTAACACTGACAGTGCTTACGCGAGACCAAAAGGAACTCAGCCTGCTTGAGGCCGATCCGACTACGGGCAAAACCACAGTGCTACTGATCGACAACGACAAGGACTGGATCAATCTTTTTTCGGACACGCCTCATTGGCTCGACGATGGTAGCGGATTTTTGTGGATAAGCGAACGAAACGGTGGTCCACAACTGGAGCTGCGCGACAGAAAAGGATTGTTGTCGCGAGTAATTGTTGGACCCGAAAGCGGATTCCGCTCGTTCGTGGATGCCACCACCAATGGAGACATCTATTACGAAGCGAGCGTTGATCCCTTAGAGTGTCAGGTATTTCGTACTTCGCTCAAATCCGTAATTAGTAAAGGTATAGCAGCGAACGGTCCGCCCGTCAGTGTAGCACTAACAAAAGAGAGTGGGATTCACAGCGCCAGATTCTCGAAAAATCATCGCATCTATGTTGAGACCGCCAGCTTGCGCGATGCCATGCCGAGCACTTCGGTTCATCGATTAGACGGCAGCATTTTGGGTTTGCTTCCTTCCGTGGCGGAGGATCCGCCACAAAACCCGAGAGTCGAATTTATACAGCTGGCGGGGAAGCCGGAATTTCACGCATGTCTGGTGCGTCCAACAAATTTCGATCCCAAGCGGCGCTATCCGACCCTTATCGATGTCTACGGGGGACCCGGCAAGAACAAGGTCGTGGCTACAAGGAGAGCCTTTCTTCTTGATCAATGGCTTGCAGATCAGGGATTCATCGTGGTCTCGTTAGATGGTCGTGGTACTCCGGGCCGCGGACGTGATTGGGAGCGCGGCATTTCTCATCATTTCGGAAGTGTTCCTCTCGATGATCAAGTTGCCGGCATTGAAGAGTTGACACGCAAATTTCCAGAACTGGACAAAGACCGGGTTGGCATCACTGGCTGGTCTTTCGGAGGCTACATGTCGGCGCTGGCGGTTTTGCGTCGCCCGGACGTTTTTAAGGCTGCCGTAGCGGGCGCCCCGGTCGTAGACTGGTTTGACTATGACAGTTGCTATACGGAACGCTATCTCGGACTTCCGAAGACGTGTCCTGAAGCATACACGGAAGCCTCATTGCTAACTTACGCCGCAGGATTGAAACGACCGTTGTTACTGGTGCAC
>JAKFUT010000364.1 GCA_021732565.1 Candidatus Obscuribacterales bacterium | reverse complement strand
GTCTTTCAGAAGTTCTTTGATGTTGTTAGCGCCTTCCTTGGCTTTCAGAAGTTCTTTGATGTTGTTGGCGCCTTCTTTGTCTTTCAGAAGTTCTTTGATGTTGTTAGCGCCTTCTTTGTCTTTCAGAAGTTCTTTGATGTTGTTGGCGCCTTCTTTATCTTTCAGAAGTTCTTTGATGTTGTTGGCGCCTTCTTTATCTTTCAGAAGTTCTTTGATGTTGTTAGCGCCTTCTTTATCTTTCAGAAGTTCCTTAGCGCCGTCCTTTACGCCTTGTTTGACGGAGCCCTTTATGCCGTCAATTTCCATCGAAGGTAGATCCGCGCTCGAAGCCGCGCTTGCGGCTGCTGGAACCTTGTCTAGCAAGTCAACCAATTCGTCATTATCAATTCCGCTGGCTGCGGTATCTTCCGAAACGTCCTTTACCTTGGCGATTTGATCGAGTTCGTTATTCATGAGCGTTGTCTCCCTGCCTTGTGAAAACAGTATGCAGCGAAACAGCGAGCAAAAACATGGTTAGTCCACCAGCATCAGTCCGTCGGGAAATGTAGATGCTGTGGCAAATATCACCGGTGACTGATGAATGGTCAAACAGCGCCGACTGCACAATTGTGCAGGATTAAAGGTGGACTAGCCGAACCAATTGTCTGAGTTGTCTTTTGGCTTCAGTTGCCTCAGTTGGTACATTACTATGATTGGTCAATTCGACATTCTGTAAGAACCGATTGGATAGTATCCACAGAACATGATCATCAGCCAATAGAGCGCACGGCTCCCCGTCTTGATCGACTAACAAAACGCCTTCCGAGCGCTTCTTTGATTCACATTGCTGCTCCAACCACGATGCAGTTTTCGAATCGTGCGGCTTGCCCCACAGGTTGGTACCTGCGTTAATAATGAGCCACCGTTGAGTCACAACTGCCTGGGGGGTAGTGATAGTCAGCGATGCAACGTGAGGGAACTTCTTGTTGTCTTTCTCTTTGACAATATCCATCTTCACTGGGATTTGGACACATCGCGGAAGGAGATCAGAAATTAGTTGGAAATTTTGCTTGAGCCTGTTCCTGGTGTACCAAATGGCGATCAAGAACGAGCACGAGCCCATGGCCACCATACCAAGGAGGAGCCACAACGGCGCTGCGCCGCCTTGCCTGCCCGTTACCCGCAGCCCCATGATACTTGAAAAATTTGTACCGACAAAATAGATTGCAAAACCGATTATACCGAGTGCAACAGCGGCGACACACCAGAATAAAATCCAAAGGGTAGTGCATTCTCGATCTCCGACCCGAGAAATAAGTGTGAGCAATTCTTTGTCGAGTTCACCTATTGCACCCGGTTTGGCGACGTGATAGCCGACCCTGTCCAATGTGGCTTCGCTAATTTTGCTGGAACGTAACTCGTTCATATCAGACTTCGGCTTACCTATCGTGCTCAGTTATGGCGATCACTTCTCATTCAATGAAAGCAAATGGCTCTATCTAGGGAAACTATCCCAATCGCACCAGAACTCGTTGATGGATTAATCGATACCCAATCTACAAGTCCTTTGTCATCTGGAGCGTTGGATGAGAAGTAACACATGCAAGTGTAACATAACACCAGCGACCGCCCATGTTGTTCCTCCAGCCCAGTCACAGGGCAGTCTGAATCCTGCAACATCATTATTCTTGCTCAGCTAAGTGTACAAGCAACAGTAATCTTGCTTCCTTTGGCAGGCGCGCGGCTTGTTGGATGCTACAAGGTTGTCTTGTGAATCCAGGCAGATTCCTCAGGGAATAATCACGCTCCGAAACCGAATTGTGCTGCTAGAACAGCAAAAATCATCTTGAAAATGTCTTTGGTTAAGGGATCCCGGTCAGAGGCATTGATAAACCCGCCACTCTTGAATGTATCGGCGAGCATTTCTTCCTTGCGGCACGAAGCACATTGAGGGCATAATGGATCTGTGACAGGAACCGAGGCCCGGGGACAGATGCAAGCCCGCGATCCATTTATCGGCAGGATTTTTGAGGAGAAGTTCGAGATCTTGGGCCTCCTCGGAGAAGGAGGCATGGGCAAGATCTACGAGGCGCGACACATTCACATGAACAAAATTGTCGCCATCAAGATTTTACTGCAAGGAGCATTCTTCGACAATAAGAATTTTCTGCGCTTCGAGCAGGAAGCTCGTGCGGTGAGTTCTCTTGAACACCCGAACATCATTTCCATTTATGACTTTGGCAGAACTAAAAGTGGGATTGCCTATCTGGTCATGGAATACCTGAGTGGCAAGACACTGGAGTGTGTAATGCTTGAACAAGATGGACCGATGCCCGTCACCAGGTTTCGCCATATATTTACGCAGATTTGCGCCGGTATGCAGCACGCTCACAAAAAGAAAGTCATTCATCGAGATTTGAAACCTGGCAATATTATGTTGATCGATGTGGAAGACCAAATAGATGTAGTGAAGATTCTCGATTTCGGTTTAGCGAAACCTGCCGATGACGAACAGGCTCAGTCGCTCACTAAGACCGGCATGGTTATAGGTAGTCCACTATTCATGAGTCCAGAACAATGCAGAGGCAATAAGGTCGACCATCGATCCGATATCTACTCGGTTGGTTGTGTGATGTATGCAGCGTTAGCAAATGAAGTGCCCTTGAAGGGGTCAAATTTGATGGCCACATTGTTCAAACACATGCAAGAGAGGCCCCTCAAACTTTCGGCAGCAAGACCGGATTTGAACATTCCGTGGCGGCTCGAGCACGTGATCATGCAAACACTGGAAAAGGATCCCGATCAGCGACCTCAGTCAATGAATGAATTGCGTAGGGAGTTAACAAATGCTACAGAGGATGACGTGAAGTCCTCGATTGCAAATAGCGAACGATCAGGGTTAGCCACAGCACCATCAGCCGTTGCAAGGGAAGACCTGCCGCAGATGTCTGCCTCGATTGCGGATAGCGAACGATCAGGGTTAATCACAGCACCATCAGCCGTCGCAAGGGAAGACCTGCAGCAGGTGTCTGCCGTGACTGCCGATAGCGAACGATCAGGGTTAGCCACAGCACCATCAGCCGTCGCAAGGGAAGATCTGCTGCAGATGTCTGTTTCCGAGTGTGTTCCGAAGCTGCCGATAACGCCAACGCCTGCGGACGGAGACCGTAAAGCAGCGCAGCGCGCATCGAATATGGTGGTATTTGGCGATGTTGTTACAAAAGATAGACCGATCCCGAGCAAAGCCTTGCCCTCTGTTGTGGTTGGTTTTCTGTGTGTTTGCGGTACTATTGCTTTATCGATTCTTTTCTACCACCATCAAGCTGGCTCCTCTGTCGTAGTTCAGCCTGGTGCCCCGGTAAACAGCTTGTCGCAAAACGAATATAATGGCACTCTGAAAAATAAGGAGTCGCCGGTGCCCGTGGAATCCGGCGAAAATAACCGAACTGGTAGCAGCTCCACCGGTACTGGCAGTAGTAGCACCATTAGTCTTACCACCAGCAGCGACCCGACCAGTCACCAGGGCGTTAACAGTTCATTGCCGGCTACGCAGCATCATTCGCTAATCCCCGAGCAATCTCCGAACCTCCAGGAAGAAGCCTCGCCGAGAAAACAATACTCCAAACCATTGGCGGTGCATTCCCCTGCCAGAACCAGTTCAAGCGGCCCAAGCAGCGATCAAAAGTTCAAGGCGCTTAACGAATCCGACGAGTTGCGCTCTAAAGCACATGAGCAATACGAGAATCACAATTTTGAAGATGCCGAACCACTCTATAAAAAATGTCTGGCGCAACAGAAAATTGCATACGGTATTAACGACCCGCGTCTAATTCCAACAATGACCCGCCTTTTCTATTGTGCTCGCCAGCTTGGCCGTACAGTGACAGACAATGATCTCGATTTAGCTCTTACTATGTTCGAAAAAAACAAGGACTCGGTCGAGATCATAGAGGGTTGCGATAATTCGATTTCGACCTGGAGGCTTCTGGGATTTTTCTGTCTTGAAGCGGCGTACAAACAAAAGGAGCCGAATCAAAGGGAGCTGAGGCATACATTCGCTGAGTGGGCGGAATACTTTTACCAACTGGCTCTCAAGAAGTGGGAGCCGACACGGCGGGCGGATTATGAACGCGTTTATGACAAGTACCTGGACGCCGCCGAACTGGCTGGCGACACCGCACGAGTGGACCAGCTGGCGAAGGCACGGCAGTCGAAGCTGCCTGCCCTCAGGATGTTCCAGTCTCTTAAGCGCAACATTCGTCCGCGTGCCGAGCGAGATCTTTGACTTGGTAAACCAGCTTGTTAATCTCGTTTAGGCGCTTTAGAGCATATTCCAGCGCCGCTTGCTGTAGATTTCGCATTCGACTATCGAAGCCTGGAAGTTGATCGCTCACCGACCCACCCTAATAACAATTCCTGCGATGATACCGAACAGCAATCCGGCCAATGAGCCAGCTAGTGGTGTGAACGGTAGGCGATTCAGTCACCGGCGGTACAATCTCCGTGTGAGGTAGCCAACTTACGCTTTACGCCATTATTCGAAATACACGGGTGCCACCATATCCGCGGCCTGAGATTAAATGCTGAACGTGATCGCTGGCCTCACGATCGTGCCCCAGATAGACTGCAATGTGTCCATGCTTGTGAGAACCTGACTTCCCATGTACAAGAATGTCTCCTGGACGGAGGTCTTGCATCGAGACCTCTTGTACTCGTGAGTTATTCGCCAGTTGTCCTGCAGCCATATACGCAGAACGGCCAGCAAGACTAATTCCAAACCGCTCGAGTGTGCTTGCAACTCCACGGTAGCACCAGCCCACGGTATTGGTGTGAGCCGCACGTCGCTCTGCCGCTCGGGCAACTTTCAGGGCCAGAGGTGAACCGTCACCCCCGTCTTCCCATTCAATTTTTTCACTTCTGCGGGTCTCGTGTTTCGCCAGTGCAAGTCCGAACATTTTCATCGCTGCATCCATGAATTGTTGGTTGGATGGATGCTGTTTGTCTTCGTTGGCAAGCCTTTCGATTGGTTTTCCTAGCTGCATTGCAAGAACAACATCTTCGGGATGACCGTCGCTCTTTGATGCGAACTTCTCTACCAGTTGTGATGCTACCTGTTCTTGCACTTTCTTTGGCAAGAATGCATGCAGCTCGCGTCTGGTCATTGTCCCGTCTGCTCCCGCTTCCAACTTGTTCAAGAACTTCAAGAATCCTTCTGTGAACTCGTGATTTTTGAACTTGGAGGCAAATTCTTTGGGTACTTTGTGCTTTTTCGCAAGTGAATCCATCAGTTTTCCGATTTTGTTCCAGGTGGGCGGATTTCCCATAATCTCGCCGAATTCCTCTTGATCGCCGAGCCAGCTGAAAATGAGTCCGCTACTCAATCCGTAACGTCCGACTGCGAACCCGCCGTCATGCGGGCTTCGAATAGTGTCGTAGGGATGCCGTTTCTCCGGGTTAAACATCCCGGCCACAGTATCCTTAAGCGCCATCAGGGGGCGGCTTTCGTTCAATTGACGTGGCACTTCACGTCGAGGGAAATAATCGGAAGCATCGTTTCCGCTCATTGAACCGTGGCCGGAGCCTCTAAAACAATTCATCCGTTCAACTTGGTGGCGTGTCGGCCCCGGCAATTGGTCCGCAGGAAGCTGTGGTGCCATTTCGTGCTTAGTCTTGTCCGACACGAGGCCCCGGGGGTCTTCTATCTTTGTACGAGAACTTCTTCTTGCATCAGATTGCTGCGAATCTGTCTTGTGCGAAGTAGACTCTCTTGCAGGAGTACTAAAGCGAGTACTCAAGTATTGAGCAAGTTCGTCCACCGCAATCTGCTGCACGTTGGCCGGCCTCAGCTGTCCTTCTCCACGGCTGAGCTGAATCACGATCTCCGCTTTTGGAGGAGACTCGGGATTGTTTATCATCTCGACTTTTCCATCGCGTCCAACCACAAAGTCTGGTTTGATATCGGTGGATGTTGTCAGATTTTCGAACACCACTTTTATGCGGGGGCTTTTTCCTGGCATCAGGATTTCGCACTCTGGCGATTCCCGGACCGGGCTGGTTCTGTCGATTATTAGTTTGCTCTGTATCAAGTCGGTTAGAGTCTTAGTCGGGCCGAGAGAGCCCTGTTCCACAGGCTTCCCGAGCGCTGTCCGATCTTCGATAGTCAAGTTTGCCAGCACTAAGGAGCCGTTACCCGAAGCCTTTAACGCACCATATTCGCCGGCGTTACTTGGGGATGATAAGGCAATTGCTGCTTCGTGTTTGAGAAGTTCTATTCCAGTGTACTGATTTGCAAAAGTCTCGCCGCGACTGTCTCCGACCGTCGCAGACCGATCCCCGTTAAGGGAAGTCTTTCCTTCTAAAGTCATGTTTTCCGAGCCCTTGTGAATAGCTAACCGTTGTCGCTACCCACCCCCAAAACGATTCTATGTCAAAGGCTGCTGGAGAGAATACGTGATATTCCCATCCCACTGCATGATTCTGTATTGCTTGTTTTTTGCTTCTCTGGATCTCCAGAGCGCTTTGGCGAACTTCACTCAATACCACGACCCCCGAATTTCGCGCGCCGCATGTTCATTCTGCGACTTTTTCAGAACTGCAGTTCCGTAAACTTTCTCCGTTGAACCTTATGAATATTAGGCCGATCGTACGGGACCCGACACTCCAGTGCCAGGGCAACCCGAGATGAAGTTATCGCCCGCGGAGAGAAAGCGATTTCTTGTCCACACGCTTTCAAACAATTTTCAGGAACACGTGGTAAATTCGTTATTTCCCGAGCACCCCATTGGAAACAATACTGTCTCGAGGAGCCATCAAGCAAATGGGAAGTCGGAATGTCCAGTGATTCGACAACACCAAGGTCCGGGGACCAATCCGCTTGCGATCAGGCTTCGTCCAAGAAGTCCAGCGCCGGGAACGACGCCACCATTCAACGAGTTTCAGCAGACGGACAGCAGGGCGCACGCGACAACTATTTGAAGGCGTTGGACTATCAAAGAAAGTTCCAACCGCGCACGTCTCTTTCCATTGGTTTCCAACCTGATGAAGGACAAAACGGAGTCACTGGCTTTCAAATTGTATTTGATAAATCGCAGTCGCAGCGCGTCGAAATGGCACCTCGCCCGGCAAACCCTCAGCCATTAGAGCACAAA
>JAKFUT010000408.1 GCA_021732565.1 Candidatus Obscuribacterales bacterium | reverse complement strand
TTCTTGCCAGGTGGTGCCAGATCAAAGTACATGAATTCATGTTCGTCCCTCGAACCAAGTCAGTAGCAGGGTAATCTTATATATATGGCGACGTTCTCCACCTGAGTTCTTACTTATCGCCATGCGGCGATCCTTAACCTCGGATCATGTGCCAATTGAATTCATTACCGTGACCGGAGGTACTTCCTTCGTATCTTTGTTTCCCCAGACGCTTTACTTGTAATAAGCGGCCTGGAAAGCTCTTTTCACCGCTTGACCTGAAGAGTCGAAACGGGCGCAGGTACTGGCAACCCGGAAAGATTTTTCTTAAATTCTGTTACTCTCCTGAACTTTTTTCATATCACCGCGTCTGTAGAGAAGTGAGTACAAAAGAGGTAACTTGTCATGTTGATTTTATTCACGGCGGTGGTCGCCACTACATCATTGAGCGTCGTTGTTGCCAACCTGCTTAATTTGTGAAACTCAGACCATTAGCGTGCTTCGTTTTGAATCATGTAGCGAATCATGTAGCCGGCTACATGAGGGTATCGTGACATTCCCGGAGAACCAAATTCCCATAGGCCCGGGGCCGTCTCTTGCAGGGTGAGCCGCTAGCAGCGAGCCCGGCACAAGAAGCTCGGAACACCGCAATCTGAAGTCTCTGGAGCCGCAAGCTCAAGGTCAGGCTTTTCTTTCGCCACTGTGAATTCCAAATGATGCGCGAAGAAGCTCAGGGAACCACCTTTAACGGACTTCGTCCTTACCGTGCATGGGGTCACATTGAAGAGTTGACTGGCGGCCGAAATTCTCAGTGTCCTCCACTTTGGCACCCTTTTCGGAAGGTAAGCGCATGTGTGATACAGCCAAACTCGCAGTAATCGAAGAAGAACTGCAAAAAATCGATGCGCCTGACAAGATACCCTGCGCATATAAAGACTGTTATTGCTTTATAAATGACGAGCAGCGGTTTTGTAGTCCCGCGTGCGAAAAAAATGAGATAGAGCAGCCTCACGGGCTGCACGGCAATTGCTCCTGCGATCATCCTGATTGCGTCGTGATTCCCGGTCGAGATAGCGCCTCAATATTTGCACAGCGTCACTTCAATTGATTTGAACTCGTTAAACGCTTTTACACGAACCAGTCAAACTGTAAGAGAGCGGCGAGGAAGTGTCGCCGAAAGTACTGTCAAGATCGCTCTCACGAAGCGATATACGTTTGATGCTATCGGCGGTTGCAGATGCGAAATAAATGAGTAGCTTGGCAAGAGAGTGAGTTAAAGATCGCTGATTCACGACAGAACGACAAACTACAGCTCTGGCCAGCTCAAACAGTTCTTTAGCGGAGGACCGACATAATGCTCTTTCAATTTATCAAGAAAATTTTTCCCGCATTTGAATGGCTAAGATTAGGCTTTATTGCGGGTGTCGCGGTCGGAGCAACCGCTGGAACCGTTGCCGGAGTGGCTGTGGCTTTTCTGGCACACCATCCGAAGAAGGTTGAGAAACGTCGTCGTTTTCCGTTTTAAATGGCGATGATTCCCCGTAACCGCGTAGTGCATCGAGCAATTCGCGAAAGCCCATAAAGAAGCCATATTCTTGCATCTCCGCCATCGCCTCAGAAATGCTCCAACCCTGGCTGATTCTAAAAATCCCCAACATCGTACCGGTTCGATCACGTCCGTGAATACAATGGACATAGGTCGGAGTTGCGTCTCGCTCACTTAACAAAGTGAGAAAATAAGCAATTTCTTCCGCCCCGGGCCGAACAAAGGGACTAAGCGGAATGTGGATGTTTTGAAGCCCGCGTCGCTCACACTCTTTTCGAATAGAGTCGGCGGCGTAGCTTTCGTCGCACAGCGTTACAAGCCGAACGACGTCTAATTGCTTCAGTTCATCCATAATGTCGCCATCCGGCAAAGGGCCGCGGTAGAGGTGGTCCACCACAAAATATGGGGGAGAAGCCTTGCCAGTCTCAACTTTCTCTTTCATGCACGTTCCTCACGACTTACTTCGATTATTCCACAACTGAAACCACTTCGACTCAGATGTTCTGCTTGAGCCGTTCCTTCAGATGCGCCAACCTTGATGATCGCAAGGCACATTTCTTTTCAAGAATTGTTCAGGTCTGAAAGCATTAATTCAAATAGGTAAGCATCTCCATTCGGAATCATCTCTATCGGCTCCCACAACTGTCCAGTCGACGCGTGTCTCTCTGCGGCAAATGGGCGACCAGTCAGATGTAGTCGATTACCAACAAAATTCCCTCAAGCGTCTCTGCCTGCATCGCACGCGCTACCGGCAGAAACCCATGGAGTGAGCCAGTATATTGAGTCACGAGGCACAATCAATATGCTCGTCAACTTTCCTCAGCACTGGCAGACTCCTGCATTTGTACAGTGGAAGTCGCTCACCCTGTACAGGGGAATCATCTATCGTGCGCCGAACCCGGGCCTTCAAGAAAAGAATATTGACCGAAAATCGCCATCATGCCTTATTCCATACGGCAAACCATTCTTTTCACAACCGCTGCAAAACTCAGCAAGATGGGAATATAAGTGGTACTCCAGTCGAGTCTGCTGATAAAATGCGCTGCAAGAAGCAGATTGAGGACTGGTGGAAACACCGCCTGGCAGGCAGAGGGATTGCAGATAATGCAGGGACTACCAGATAAACCAACCGGTGTAAAGAGAATCGGTGATCTGTTGGTTGAGGCGGGCTACGTGAGTCCACCGGATCTCGAGCGTGCCCTGGAAATGGGAAAGAAAAATTTTCAAGCGCTGGGAAGAGTACTTGTAACACTCAAACTTGCCACGGATCAAGATATAAACGATGCGTTGGCGGTACAAAAGTGTTGCAAGCACGAGGGGTTGCCAGGGCATCTGGCCGTGAAAGCGCTGATACTAAAGAAGTCTGACAACCTCAGTGTTCCAGAAGCGCTCCAACATCTCGGCTGGACTGCCGATGGCTACAAAAGCTACGACGAACCAGCCTCTATCGTGAACGCGAAGGCTGAGTTGCAAACTGCAGCCAGTGGAGGAAAGGAAACACGAGACTATGCAGAAGCGCTCATCAAAGTCGCTGATGCATATCTGGCAAACAAATTAGCTGGAAGAGCAGAAGTATTTCTCAATGAGGCGGGGACAATTGGCGATCTCACCGGTGACACACTTAAACCTGTGCTTCTGCGCAAACTAAGCCGCGTTGCAACTGCACAAAAGCGATTTAACGAATCTCGCCAATATCTCGAAAAGGCGCATGAACACTTAGTTAAATCCGGCAATACTAATACCGAGGAATTCGCTACATTCCTACTTGAGTTCGCAGACTTTAATGAGTCGAGGCGAAAGCTTCAAGATGCAGAGCGCTTTTTCATCGAAGCCGCTTCAATTTTTGCTCGCCTCGGTTTTGATGACGAGCGCATCCTGCAAGCAATAAAGCGAGCCTCAGCCGCAGGCCAGCAACTGACACGAGTGCCAGACCAGATAAAGGTGGGCGAATTGCTTACAGGATCTGGAGTAGCCACCGATGTGCAGATTGACTTTGCGCTATCTTACGCAACTGAGCAAGGCGTACCATTGGGAAGAGCATTGGTTACTCTCAAGATACTTCAAGAGAATCACTTATACCTGGTGATGCAAGTTCAGCTGCTCATTCGCAACGGAGAACTTTCACCGGCTCTGGGTAAGTTAATAGTGCAATACGGTGTTCGATTCAATGCCGATCTAGACAAAGTGTTGAAGCTATTCGACTACCGTCCAAAGAGCCAAGATCAATTAGCTGACGAACTTAAGAAAGCGTCTGAAAAAATGGTGAGCCTGGAGCGGTCACTGCCAGCCGACCATGCGGATATAGCAGCAGCGTACGGAACTGTCGCATATCTATATTTCCAACGCCAGCAGTGGGCCGAAGCTGAGCAACTGTTCAAGCGAGGTATGCTGATCCTGGAGAGAGCGCAATCCGGTTCAGCTGGGCAGGCGGCTGATTTCCTCGATTTGTTCGCGGAATTGAGAACGGCGCAGTTAGATTTTGACGATGCGGTTCGTTTGCAAAAGCTCTCAACTCAATTACGTGCAAAACAAGACGGTCAGATCTCAAATTCGGTGGCAAGAAGCATGGAGCGCTTAGCAACAAGTTTTTGCGGAAAGGGCGATCATGCCTCGTCGGTTAATTGCCTTGACAAAGCATTGCTGATAAGAGAGAAGATCTACGGCGCAGATAGTCATGAGCTGATCAATACCCTCGAAACGAAAGCAGATTGCAATATTCATCGATGCGACTGGGAAGCTTCTCAGAAGATTCTCCTTCGTGCTCATGAACTTTGTAACGAAAACACACCGGGTACAGACGAGCGTTCACGGCGAATTGTAGAAAAGCTAATTAATGTGTGCAAAACTACCGGTGACGTGGGACTGATCGAACAACTGCAAAACTCCGTAAAACGTATCGGTTTCATGGTGTAGTATTTTGTGGCACACACGTCTGTGTTTGTGTAAGGGATTCCTTCGTTGTCATTGCACAAGATTTCCATTAAGAAGGGACGCGAGTGGCAGCTGCTTCGTGGTCATCCCTGGCTGTTCTCGGGCGGGATCTCGCAAACCGCGAGCAAGGCTACCGCGGGGGCGCTTGTAGATTTGGTCGATATAAACGGCAAATTCGTGGGACGAGGTTACTACAACCCCAACTGCGACATTGCAGTGCGCATCCTCACTGTCGATTCGGAACAGTCCATCGATATTGATTTCTTCGTCGAACGCATTAAGGCAGCAGCAGAGCTAAGGCAGCGAACGCTCGACACAAATTCTACAAATGTTTATCGGCTGATCAACGCGGAGGGTGACTTCCTTCCCGGTTACATAGTTGATTATTATGCGGGCAACCTGGTGGTTCAGTCACACACCGCCGGTGGTGACTGCTTGTTGCCCGATTTTTTGACGGCTCTTGAATCTGTTCTCAAACCACAAGCAATAATATTGAGAAATGACGCAACTGCACGAAAACGTGAGGGACTCACTCTGGAGCAAGCGCGCATTGTATCTGGTGCCCCAAGCCGAGAAGTTTCGGTTCGCGAAAATAATCTACTTTACAGCGTCGATTTGATGTACGGTCAAAAAACGGGCTTTTTTTCAGATCAGCGAGATAAACGTAAACTCCTTGGTGATTATGCTTCTCGACTACCAGAAGGGGCTGTGGTTGCGAACTGCTTTTGCTACAGCGGCGGATTCTCAGTAGCGATGTCTGCCCAAAACAGCAATATTAGAACAGTAAATGTTGATGAATCGCAGAAGGCTCTGGCACTAGCGGAGCGCAATCTGAAGGCCAACAATATGGAAATGCACAACCACGAAATGGTGTGCGCTGACGCCTTTAAATGGCTGGAATCGCAAAGGGACCAGAATAATACTTTTGACCTGGTAATTCTTGATCCGCCCGCTTTTGCCAAGGCGAAAAAAGAGCGGGAAGGAGCATTAAAGGGTTATAGTCGGCTGAATCAGCTGGGAATCCAGTGCGTAAAATCTGGAGGTCTTTTGCTGACCTGCTCTTGCAGCGGAACGATTTCGTTGGAGGAATTCAGAGAGACCCTTCATGAAGCAGCCGCACGACACGGCCGGAATTTACAACTACTGGAAGTATTCCAAAATGGCTGTGATCATCCAGTGCTGCTTTCCGCCCCGGAAACGGCGTATCTAAAAGTCTTACTGTGCCGGGTTCAGTGAATGGTTGATCACAGATGTCATCTGCGTTTATTTAGGCAGACACTTCAATGCATAAATGGCTCAGCTTCGGTATAGTAGTTAATGACGTGCCCTGCGCAAGCACGTTAGAAGATTGCATTTTTAGCCCTCCGTTTTTGCCACTTTATACGAAAAGTAAACGTCTCAAGAGTAGAGTGAGCGGCGCTGAAGGTCCTTGCCTGAGTGCAAGGTTCGTGTCAAATTTTGCCCCGTCGGAACAACCTCTGCAAATCCATGCATGACACCCTGATATTACTGGTCGAGGACGATCCTACACTGCGGTTTCTAGGAAGACGCCAGTTAAGACAACTCGCAGTTGACTGTCACACGGCGGAGGACGGGGCTGAGGCAGTGAAACTGGCAACATCCGGCACCCGTTACTCAGCAATTTTCATGGATCTGGGTTTGCCGGTGGTAGACGGATTGAATGCCGCCATGCGCATACGGGAGCATGAGCTGAAATATCACTTGCCTCGGGTGCCAATCATTGCGCTTACAGCATTTCCTGCATTTGAGCGGTGCAGAATCGCCGGCATGGATGATTTCGTCCTCAAACCGGTTATGATTGATACGATGAGGCAGCTTTTAATTAAGTGGCAGATATTAGACATAGCTGAAGCACAAGGCCAACAGTAGTTCCCGGGAGCGAAGCCCGGCGATCGCATCCCGGGAGTAAATTCCCCCGGATCATAGCCGGTGAGATAGCTCGTTGGTAGCCGAATCGTGGCGGGCCCCTCTCCACCCGCGGATCTGTTTTTCCTCATCGCCCGACATGCTCTTGCTAAGTTCCGGGAAAGAAGCGGCTTGGGATCAAACGGGTAGCCGGGTAGAGTACTTCCACCGACCCGTCAGAAGCTCCGGACCGCTTTAACGCACCTTCAATTGCCGGGTCTCAAAGTGGCCGTGTTCGGTGCTTTGAGCGCCGCGTCTCTCGCCAACCAGTCATTAGAACAGCGGTGGTATCGTCGTAATCAAGCTCTCGGCGCCGGTGAGGCCAACTGAGAATATCAATCCTAGCTTAAACAGAGCTGGTGCAAATGAAGAGTTGATCTGAGGCCGCATTTGCCTGGCTACAACCTCTACCACTGAGCCCATTGAGTAGCAGATGTTTGCCGGGAATCCCCAAACAAAAACCGCTGCCGCCAGAATCAAGACATTGGCGCCGCCATGAGAAAGATAAACAAAAAGTCCGGGTAAAGCTGCAAAGGCGAGAGCTGCGTTGTAAAAACAACGGCGCGATTCCCACCATCCAAGGGTGGACAGAACTCCGGCCGGCTCGGAGGAAGAAGCGAAAAGCCGGGTGCTGAACTTTGAAATAGCATGCGGAGCGGTTAGTACGAGACTCATGGGATGACTCCTATCGGTGGGTTCATGTTTACTAGCTTATTTCCGGCCTGTGACAGGGCTGTGACGGGAAAAACTCGTTGTAAATCGCATTTGCTTTGTCGAACCGCTCCTGTATAC
>JAKFUT010000346.1 GCA_021732565.1 Candidatus Obscuribacterales bacterium | reverse complement strand
CTGCGGCTCGGTGCCCTCGCCTCGTCCGCGCTAGCCGCTCGTTTCGCGCCAGACGCGCTCAAGCTCGCTTCAATTTATCTGGCGGGCTCAGTGCTTATGCCCGCTACCATGATCGTCGTCATCATCATCGTCGTCGTCGTGCCCGTTGGATCCTTCGTCGTGATGGTCGTCTTCGGGAATAGGCTGGGTGAATTTCTGCCCGCCCACTTCCAGCGTGAAACTCGTGCAGCCAGCCGGTACCTTGAACTCTAGCACGGCGGGCAACCGAGTCTCGTAAACTTTGAGAACCGCCCCCTTATCATCGTAGATGGTGCCGCCAGCCGCAACTGTCATGGTTTCGTCGACCAATACTGCCACCAGCTCAGCCATCTCCTCCATACGATCTGCAATCCGGTGGCACCAGAGGTGCCCGACACCAGGGTATTCGTCATGACAGATGGCTTCCATTTGATGTTCATCGACCTGGTCACCCACTCCGACAAGCACAAAATTGATGCGAGGAAGCCTTCCCCCCGATACTTCTTTCGCGACCTGCTGAGAATAAGCCCGTACATCAGCAGCATCATGCACTTGACTGTCAGTGATTATAACTGCCAATCCGCGTGTGGCCCCTTTACTCGACTCAGCACGTATGTGCGTCACATAATCTCTCAACACGGGAAGCAATACCGTTCCCTTACCGTAGTATTGAGGTCCTGGAAATTTGTATTCCTGTGCTTGGGTTCCTTTGAGATCGCCAACAACTTCAATTGCTGAACCGTCTCCAGTCGCCCAATAGCAGACGCGCAGCGCACCGTCGCGATCCTTTGTCGCCAGATATTCAAGCATCCAGCGCATCTGAGGCTCCACAAGATTGCGTACGCCGCCGAGCTTAGCAAGAATACCGCGCGGTCCATACTCATCTTCCATGCTGGCGGAGCCATCCATGTACAACGCTACATCGAGTCCTTCGACGTTCGGGTCATGCAAAAGGGTAGCCAACACTGTGCCGTCTTTGTTATGGACGTCAGAGAATGGCTTTACAATGGTTTCGTGCTTATGTGCCATGTTTCTTCCTCAGTAATTTTTGAACATTGGAAAATCGCTTTTCGGATCCTCGTGCGGTAGGCGGATAACCTGGCGCCCGGGCAAATTTGCGCAGTGGAGAGTTTCCCGGTTCTTCGTAACCTGTTTTTCCCAGTCTCCACCTCGTCAGGCAGGGGCTAATTTTCAGGTTCGTCCATCAACTTGTGCCATCATGTATCCCCCGGCATCGTGTCGTCCGCGAGCCTGATGAACGTCATTTTTTCGCTAACAGACGACGGTCTCCACTTTTGCTGCTCGCCCGGGTCTAATGCCAGAACTCGCTCAGCGAGCCGCATCTTGACCACCACGATAGAGATGTGGTATCCGTCGCCCGAGCAGATGCGCTCAACAACTGTAATCGAATTCAGTGATGATCGTCGTCGTCGTCATCATCATGCTCCGGCAGCGGCTGCGTATAACGCTGCCCGTTTACCTCAAGGGTAAAGCTCTTCGTTCCCTCAGCAACAGTGAACTCTAGAATGGCTGGTAGCCGAGCTTCATATACTTTCAGCACTTTGCCTTTGTCATCGTATATAGTGCCGCCAGCTGCTACAGTCATCGTCTCGTCAACAAGCACGGCAACTAGCTCAGCAATTTGAGTCATTTCTTCGGCAATTCGATGGCACCACAAGTGTCCTACGCCGGGATATTCTTCGTGGCAGATGTCTTCGAGCTGCTCATCATTGACCTGATCGCCGACTCCTACCAGGATGAAATTCATGCGAGGAAGTTTTCCTGAGAGCATCTCCTTCACAATCTGATTGCAGTAAGTCTTGACCTTTTCCACATCGTGAATTTCGCCGTCAGTTACGTAAACCGCGCAACCACGTCGAGCACCGGCTTGCACCTGTTGGCGCATATAGTTCACATAATCGCGCAGTGCCGGCTCAAGAAGAGTAGAAGTACCCGCATGTTTCGGACCGGGAAACTTGTATTCCTTAACGTCGATTCCTTTGAGTTCTCCAATCACCTCGATAGAGGCGCCGGCGCCGCAAGCCCAATACGCCACGCGTAGCAGCCCGTTGCGATCTTTAGTGGCAAGATATTCAAGCATGCGTTGAACTTGCGGTTCAACTCGATTTGGCAAAAGTTCAGTTGGTTTGTTGAACAACCAACCCAGCATGGTTCCAAATTTTTTCTTGTATTCGTACTCGTCACCCATACTGGCCGAGCCGTCCATATACATAGCCATGTCCAACCCTTCGACGGTTGGATCATGCAACAACGTTGCACGCACGTGTCCATGTTCCAAGTGGACGTCTGAGAACGGCTCTACAGGTTTTTCTCTCACATGTGCTGTCATATTTTCTGCCTTTCGTCGCGTTTATGAGTACTACTCGAAATCCTTCATCCAGTCGGGTTTGGACTGGGCTGGAGAACCCTTCGGTTCTTTCTTAGAACTATCGGAATCTTTCTTCGGGCCGTCATTTTTTTGGGAACTGCCTGAAACTTTCTTGGAACTGTCAGAATGCTTTTTCGTGACAGCCTCGTCTGAATTCTTCTTCGGAACGGGATCGCCAAAATCGTTCATCCATTCCGCTTTTGGCTTGCTCGCCGGTGTTTTTGGCGTGCATGGCGGCGGACCGGTGGTGGTCAGCCGAGCGGCTGGCGCGCCGGGTTTTTGATGAGAGTCAACGAAATCCTTCATCCAGGTAGCCATTGGTCCATCAGCGGAAAGCGGACGCACCGGGTCATGAGGCCGGGGCAGCTGTGCCGGGGTTCGTGACGAGGAAGTGACGTTCCCGGATACCACTGGCGGCGCAGCCGACGGGGAGGGCACATTCACCGCGCGTGGTTGCTGCGTGACTGTGCCGGGGCAGTATCGCGCAGCGCGCATACGTACATCTGCAGAGGCGGCCGCAGTGCGATTGTGAAGCGCCCAAATTCGCTTGGGCGGCCATCCCTTAAAAGCCTTGAGCGCAGTTTCTGCAATTTCCAGGAATCCATCAAGACTCCCTTGAGGAGGCAACTCCAGACGATCTTTCATAATACTGCCGAACGTCGAGGCGAGAAACCCCTGAAAGCCCTGGGTCACCGTTGTTTTGATTACAGCGGTATCTCCTTCAATGGTGTAACCGCGCTGTTTGAGTTGCTCCTCTACCATCATTCGATTAGGAACTGGAAGAGTCATAGTTCGTAGCGGGTTAGCGACTTTCTCCTTCACCATGTCATCTTTCAACGAGCTGAGAACGTCGAACAGCATTTGCGTTACGACCAGCTCATTAGACGGGTTGTCCTGAATAATGTCGGCGGGCAAGAGCGGATATGCAAGTATTACACCGATGCCGCGGTCAATTTCTTCCTCACGATCGCCGGCAAGGGCAATGTGGAAATTTCGCATTCCAATCTCACCTTCCGGGGAAATGGAAAAGGGATAATTTCTTGCTTGAAGAAATCCGTCAAGCAAGTCTCCTCGAGTGACGGTCAGTTGCCCCTCCATACCCGCCGGTTGCGAACTTGCATCGCCCGAAGGGAATGGCCCGTACAACGTGCCATAAAGGTAGACGGGATCATTTAACCCGGGCGCATCGCCAGGCTGCTCAAGAAGTTGCACATTGAAGAGAAAAAACTCCGAAACATCTAAAACACGGCCGCCACTCCCGACCATTTCGCTATAAGCAAGTTCGGATTGCACATCGTTGGAGAACACGCTCTTGTCTTCGCCGGGAATGAGATTGAGTTCCCCGGCTTGATCGACAGTGACTATCCACTCGCGTTCACTGACATGACGCCCGCCGACAAAGAAATTGTCGAGAGCATGAATTGACGAAATAGGGTCGCTCATCCGCCGCCCCGAACCGTCGTTGCTGCGTGGTACAAAATATCGAGGAAATGGACGTGCCGCCATGAGGATCCCTGATTACCGAGTCCCTATTAAAAGGTTGGATATTTCTTCAACCGGCTGTGGAGTATACAGTCCTTAGAATGCTTTTACAATTACCCGTAAGAACACCCCGGCGCTTATCAAGAGAGGTCGAGAATGAAGCTTAAAAGCTGGAAGTGAAGCGAAAATTTTCCTGAAGAATGTCAACGAAATTTTCTTACCATAAATGCTTGCACAAAAGTTTGTAGCCGACTCCGGTCAAAGTGACGTTAAAAACATTATGCCGGCCTGCTGCTTCACGGCCGAATTAACCATCTAATTTCTTTCGTATTTGCCTACTTTCGGTTGAGCAACTTAGAGCGAATTTCGTCTGCTTGTTTAGTAACTGCAGACGCTTCATCTTCCATTCCCTGCTGGCGCAGCTGGTCCGCGAATCTGGTGAGAATCTGTGCTGTTCGCGCATCTTCAGCACCATAGTTTTTCTGCGCCAGCTCGGCACACTGGCGCATAATCGAGATCACTTTCTCCGTAGCCCTGTAACGCCAGGCAATCTGCATCAAAGCGTTCACCACATCGGTGCCCGAGCCTCTAACGAAATCCGTGTAAATCAAATTCGACAGTATTCCCTGAGCACTTTGATAATCATTTTTTGCAATTTCATTCTTTAACAGGCGTTCAACCTCAACTTTCAGCGAAGGACTAGCCTTGAGCAAATACGGATTCAACGCATCCAGACACCTGAGGCAGGTGCGTTCAGCATCAACATACTTATTCTGGTGCGAATAGACCAGCATCAGCGACATTTGATCTTGCAAGTACTGGCTGAATAAATCGCGTTCTTTTGGCGGTTCCTCCCCGGCTATTTCTTCATATACCGATTGGGCATCGGCATAGCGTTCCTTTCTATTGAGCAGCTCGGCAAATTCGCGAATAACGGAGCGACTTTCTACAGGCGCAGTTCGTTTTCCGAGTTCTATGCGCATCTTAATTCGCGGCATTGCACTGTCAAACATGTCGTGTTCAAGGTAGAACCTTGCCACCTGCTGGAGCATATTGAGGTAATCGCGAGAATTCGACTTGCCCGTTTCCTCAAACGCTTTTATGAATCGATCATAAAGTTTGACAGTTTGCTCGGTTTGTCCTTGAGCAGTAAATGCCTTTGCCAGAGGATCTATATGGTACGAGTAGTCTCTTGCGGTGAGCGTTCCTGTGCGCAGTGCAAGCCCAAGCGATTTATCAAAAATATCACGAGCCGTTTCCAGATCTCCATGACGCATAAGGAGATCTCCCAACTCGATCAGGCGACGCTGGTATTCACGTGCATGAGCTTCATCTGTCGACTCAACCGACTTGAGGATTTGTGTTAGCATTTCCTTTGCTTCCGGCGCTTGCCCACCGTCGAGGTACAACTTTACGAGTTGTATTCGCGTTTGAGCGGTGACACTGTTGTCGGGTCCCAATCGTTTTTCTTCTGCATCCAGAGCCATTCTGTAGAGTTCGCCAGCAGTGGAATACTTCTTGAGTTTGGCTAACAGATCAGCCAGATGCTTTCTTTGAGTAGATAGAGTTAGAGCATCCAACTGGCCCGGGCTTTTTTCTGCCATCCGCAACGAAGCTTTGTACACCTCTTCTGCATCGAGAAACTGCTGCTGCGATTCCAGCGCAGCTCCAAGATTACTTAATTTCTGATTGATTTCAGAATCCATTGGCCAGTTCGATGCGCTGATTGCAACCAGCACAGGTCTATATAACACTGAGCTTTCATTGACCAACCGCAAACCGACCAAACTATATGCTATATCGAGCATACTCAACGCAAAATAATGCTGTTGGTCCGATGACAATTTGGCATAGCAAGAACCGATCTGGCTCAGTAACCCGCGCGTCTCTGCTCGACGAAACTGCCCGATATAGAGAGTGCTCAAATCGAGTAACGTTTGCAATTTTTGCGGGCTATCTTTTCCATAAGTGCTCTCGCTTGAACGAAGCGATTGTTTCAGCGAAAGTTCCATGTCGGATGCATCAAAATCTTCATTGTAGCTGTGCCTGAAATGCTGTGAACCCCTGAATCTATTAATGATATCAGACGTGCTCAGCGGCGAGGTCGGCAAGCCATTCTCACGTTCCGGCATTTTGCCAGCAAGATCGGGAAACTCAAGTCTCAACCGATCGCGTGAAATTGCGGTATCAAATGTGGTGGCAGTCGACGAAAAGCACTTCTTGAACTCTTCTTCAGCTTTGGTTTGCTCGCCGCGCGCGCGAAGCGTCTTGATCAATCCGATCTGTCGATTAATCAACTGATCGCGTTCGGACAGAAACTCTTTTGTTTTTAGCTGAATCTCTGATCTAAACTCCTGCTCGGCCTCTGCGTAAGATTTGTTTTCGAGAAGCAATTCTGCTTTAGATTTACCTGTGCCCGTTACTTTGATCGGCTTTTGATGATCCGAAACAGACCTGTGATTACTTTCTCGAATCTCCCTCTTCAGCTCATTAACGGACTTAACCCTTCCTTCGCTGCCCGAAACCGATTTTACAGGAAGGGCTCCCGAAAGCGACTTCTGAGCTAGCGCTTCCTGCTCGGTGATGGAGAGCAAAAATGCAAACGCAAGCACTACAGTGCCAATTGCAAGCCGGGTCCCTAACGAAAACATCGCGTTCCTCCAGAGAAATCGGGCGGAAATCGCAGTTATCACCGAATTATTCTAGTCCGAGTTTGGTAGGCTCAATCTGCAATACTTCCTTCATATCACACAATTTTTGCAGGTTCGCAACAGTAATGCGGCCCGACAATGACTCCGCCTTCCTGCTGACAAGCTGAAATCCTGCATCTTTCAGCGTTTTCAGAATTTGATCGGAAACTTTCGAAAGCTGCAATTTAACTGAGACCTTACCATCTACTATTTCTAAACCGTCAATCTTGGTCCCGAGATTTGCGGTCGACTGCAGCCTGAGCAAAAGGGCATCGAGTTTAGAACGAGACTCTAACGAAGCACCAGTCTTTGCCTCACTCTTGTCACTGCGACCATCGCGCGTGCGATCACCTTTAGAGAGGTCGTCCTTGTTCTTGGACAAACCGGTGGTCCGAGTTTTCTCAACCTTGGATTTTTCTGTTTCTTCACCCGCGTCACCGAAGGAGCCACCGTCTTCTCCCTGACTGGCTGACTCCCCAGCTGAAGTCCCAACAGAGAGCGGAACGAGCGAGTTCTTCGCCCCGACTGAGGGCATTTTCGGCACACCGTAAGCGCTCTCGGCGAATTTCTCCCCTTGGCGACTGATATTGGCGTTGGGGGTGTACATATTGTCCCCGGGGTGATGCACAAACTTACCCATATTGGTAGGA
>JAKFUT010000186.1 GCA_021732565.1 Candidatus Obscuribacterales bacterium | reverse complement strand
CAACTTCGGGTTGCAAGCGGAAGGGCAATAACCCGGATGCTGTAATGCACCATCGGCAGAAATCCATATAGAGCCATAAACAAAGGGGCCAAATCACCTGAAAAAATGCTGAAACCACTATTTGCTATTGCCAAAAGAAATTTGGCAGAACAATATCGAAGTGACACAATGGCACCAACAGATCAACGCAACCAGGCATGGCGGAATTGCAAACAAACATCGGTGATAATTCGTAAGCCAGGATTTTCGACGTAGCTCTAGTTTCTCCGCGATTTTTCTGCTGCAATCGGTGGCGCATGCTTTTCTCATTGTCAGCTACGATGGTCCCCGTCGGACAGGCCACTAACCGCTCTCAGCAAGCAAAGCGCAATGAAAGGTTGAGCTAGGAATTTTCGGTGCAATAGTGCTGTGGGAATTCGGAATACCTGTTGGTTGTCTTTGGTATACAAAAAATGTTGATAGCAAGCCGGTTGAGGCGGTAGCACCTGCTGCACGGGCTGGACCCACAGCCGTGCAGTATTATTCAAGAGGTGTGGAATTGATGAAGCAGGCAAAGTTCTATCCTGCTATTGCAGAGTTTGACCACATTCTCAATCTGGATCCGCAAAACGCGTTGGCATACAGTTCCCGTGCTGATTGCCTCAAATCCTTAGGAGACGAACAGAAAGCCTCTGGCAATGTTCTGAAAGCATTGGATCAGTATCGTCTTGCCGTTCAGGGTATGAGCGTGCGGCATCTGCGTATGAAAAATCGGGGAAAATTGTTGAAGCCAATGCATCGAGGAGAATGATCATTTCGCTACAGGAATCCATCTCTGGCGAGGAAGCTTCGGCGTCATCTACATCTACATCTGCTTCATCAGTGCCGGGGGCCTCAGGTAAGAATGCCTCCACACCTACATCATCGACAAGTACCACAAGTACCAATGCTTCCGCATCTACATCATCGTTAGATGCGCCGGCACCCACATCATCGACAAATACCAAGTGATCGGCAAGGCACGGTACTACATCGTAGCTATGGCGCAGCCACCTAAGTGATCGGCAAGACTGCATCTGGTAGCTATGGGGACCTAAGTGATCGGCAAGGCACGGCACTACAGGTACCTATGCCCCAGCCACCTAAGTGATCGCCAGGCACGGCACTACATCTGGTAGCTATGCTCCGGGACCTAAGTGATCGGCAAGCACGGCACTACTCTGCTACCTATGCCCTGGCCACCTAAGATGATGGCCAGGCACTACGTCTGGTAGCTAGGCTCTGGTCCGCTTTTGGGGCTCGGAACGCTCAGAGCCGGGCAACAGTGTGTACCCCCGCCGCGGAGCCTTAGTTCCAAAGGAATGGTCTTTCTGCCTATCGCTCTCAGCGCAGATATTCCAATATGAGTTCTGCTGCCCGTTTCTCCGGACACTTTTCCCAGTCTGCCACTTTACCCGCTTCCGGCAATATCAAAAGCATTCGAATTCCCGCCCTCAGGAGAAGCTGGTCAAATTCATTAACGTCGGCGAAAGCTGACAGACAAGAGATATCTCCGCGTCGTGGTCCAATGAAATTCGCGAAGATTGCCAGAGCAAATTCAGGGGGCCGCCAAAAAGGCGCAATATCCAAAAATCCGGGAGCCATTCCAGGCTCTATCAAAATGTTCTCAGGATTCAGATCAGCATGGACGAGTTGATGACGCAAACCCCGAACCGGTTTTTTCAGGTCATACATCGCCTTCACCAACGGTCTTATAACGGGGTGAATGTCGGTGGGTCGGTCTCTCCAGCAGAGGCTATCTGCCTTGCCCGAGGGGGTTGTGTTGGTGTCCATGAAAGGAGATTTCTTCACATTGCTCAAGGAATCAAGAAATCGAATCGTGCTCTCAATTACCTGAGTGATGTTCTCTTTGGTGGACTGGACACCTTCAAGATAATCCCAGGCGGTCCATCCATCTTTTGTCATCCACTCGCCTTCAGCGGTGGGAACAGGCTTGGAGACCCGAAAGCCGGATGGGGTCAAATCGTGGAGAAAATCAGCGATGTAAGGGAGAAGCTCAAACGAGTGATTGTTGCCAAACGATGTTGGAACAATATGTCTCAATACTATGTCGCCAGCCCGATAAGTACCAGCCGAACCACCTTCCAAATTTACTACCGGGTCGAAGATTCCAAACTGCCGCAAAACATGCTCACCGGGAAACTCCATACCACTCTGGTTCAGCTTATCGCCGAGTACTTCACGCATTCTATCTATAAGTCCTTTCTAGACGAAGGTTTGGCTAAGAACATGCTTCCAGTGCCATCTACAGCCATGAGCTGTTATCAGCACTTTATATCGCAACAGCCGTTGGAGTTGGAGTATATTGCTTTCTCTATCTTCCCGCTTAAATACCGGTTCAACTGTGATCACATTCGCAACGTTACGAGAATTCGGGAGGGTATTGCCAAATTGCCGCTATGGGGGTAAGAGGATCACAGAAGGTCCAACCCTCCCTCTAGTCCTGTAAAAGCGAGAGCGCTTGGCAACCTTGCGATGTAATTTGGAGAGTAGCACACCATTCAAGTGAGTGGCCTGGAAGTCTGGATTGATTACCGGAGCACCTCACGCCACACAACCCCCCCTTGTACAAGAATGGCGGCCCTAAAGCCGCCATCTGCAGTAACTTCATTTGACCGGTCTAAGCAAGGGCTGCAGCCAAGGGCCCGGGAGCCTTGATTTTGACACGCTCGGATTCATCCACCGCTTCTGCTTCCAGTGCCCATACATAAAGGCATGTGTAGAAAGCAGCACGAATGTATATGGACAACGCTGTCACCACCACCAGGACGCTGGCCCACAGGAGGGCACCGAGGATAGCAGGAGGAGAGAGCAGATTGATTTGGGTATAGAGTGCTCCGCCGAGCAAGACACCTCCAGAGAGGTAGACCAAGCACGTGGTGGCACGACAAATCAACTCAACGCCAACTTCGCCAACACCGATGGTAAGCAGACTATTTTGTGCAATGCGATCGGCACGCTTCAATCCGCCCCAGAACGAACAACCTTCGATAACGATAGCCGGGAGAATCAGGTGACCTGCTAGAGTCCAGAAGATCTCGACCATACCGGCAAGCATATTGAACCCGGCTCCAAAGATACCACCGTGATTCCGGTTGCGAAGGAATCCGGCAACTTTCTTGCAAACCAGTGTTACTACACCGAGGACGATGATTGCAGGCAAACTTTGGAAGACTGCAGCTATAGCATCTGCAAATCGTCCGGTTCCCTTGCCCTCTGTCAAATGGCTGAAGACCAGAGCACTGGTAACTCCTTCCATGATGCGGTTGGTGAGCCACCAGACCATCATCAGACAGGTGACAATCAAAATATTATCGGTGGTGAATAAACCACCAAGAGAGTCCCAGCTGAAAGAATCGAGACCACTCATGTCTCCTCGTCCGTTCAGTTGCGTCATGTTGAACATGGAACCGACACTTCCCGGATTCGCCACGCCTGCACTGGGTCCGCCCAGTCCGGCCAGCATTCCGTGAGTTGGCATTCCGGCTCCGACATGCGCTGCCGGTCCGCCGTGTTGCTGAAGAGCTCCAGCCACGCCACCAGCCTGTTTACCCATCTGCCTCACTCCATCTAGAAAGAAGATGCAGCTAAACAGCATATTGGTGAAAACGGTCAGTATCGAAGGAATCAGGAGGCGTTTATCCAGCCAGCCCATCTTGATGCTGGACCAGATCATCTTAAAGCCTCTAATAAACGAATCTAACATGAAAAATCACCCTCAGGGCATTGGAAAGATTAGTAAGAAACGGGTGTCCTGAATTTGCCAGCGCCAGCCTTAAACGGTAGATCAGCCCCATTAAATGGTGCGATCATTGTACGGCGTTGTCAAGCGAATGTAAAGCACTTTTTAACTCACGAGACCCTTTTCAACTGCGAGGTCTTCGACATTATAAAGACTGTCTAATAACTCACGGTACTTATCACTTACGTACTTTCTGCGAATTTTAAGGGTGGGAGTCAACTCATTTGCTTCAATTGTGAAGTCATGGGGCAGTACAAGGAAACGCTTAATTTGCTCGAAGCTTGCCAGACGGGCATTTGCAGTATCGACCAGGGTTTGGACCTGAGAGACAATCATTGAATGTTTAACTAACTCTTCAATGGCTAGCTGCGAGAGCCCGTTTGTTTCTGCAAAAGACTTCACTTCATCAAGATTGGGCGTAATCAGGGCAACGACGTGTTTTCGTCTGTCTCCATATACCACTATCCGGCTAATCAAACCCTGGCCGGCCAGCATGTTCTCAATCACCTGAGGCGCGATGTGCTTTCCCCCCGCAGTGATGATGATGTCTTTCTTGCGATCCTTTATGCGAAGATAGCCTTGTTCATCAATATCTCCGATGTCTCCCGTGAGAAACCATCCGTCACGAAATGCTTCTCTGGTTGCTTCTTCATTTTTGTAATAGCCGGCGAACACATTTGGTCCGCGAACCAGAATTTCCCCATCGGGAGCAATCTTGATATCAACTCCGGGCACTGCCCGTCCTACGGTTCCCCGCACACTTTGGCCGGGCTTGTTGCAGGCCACTGGAGCAGTGGTTTCTGTCAATCCGTAGCCTTCTATAATGGGCAGCCCGAGAATCTCAAAAAACTGATGCACTTCTTGAGAGAGCGGCGCGGCTCCAGATATTAGAAAACGCAGCCGTCCACCAAAGCGTTGCCGGATCTTAGAAAAAACGATGCGATCCGCTACTCGCAGCTCTGTGCGGTAGATCCGGCTGCCAATGCCATTCTTACCGTGTCCGTCGCGATCGGCTTCCTGAGCCTTCAGCGCTCGGCGACCGATTGCAATGGCCCATCGAATCAGGTACTGCTGGGGAGCAGGCATACCGCGAATCTGAACCTGAATCCGATTGTAAACCTTCTCGTAAAAGCGTGGCACGGCATTCATTATCGTCGGCCGCACTTCCATCATGTTTTCCGCCACAGCCTCCATCGATTCGGCAAAGGCCATGACAATTCCCTCATGTATATGAAGAAACTGGCCGCCGATACGCTCAAAGATGTGTGACAACGGTAAAAACGAAAGAGAGATGTCTTCAGGGTGGAACCCGACATTAGCCGCCAGAGTGCGGCAAACAAATAAAATATTGGAGTGGGGAATCATGGCACCCTTGGGAACACCTGTGGTGCCGGATGTGTACACAATGGTGGCCAGATCGCTCCCCTTCAGCTCTTTGGCTCGTTCACGCACTGCACCGGGATGTGATTGCAGATACTCCTGCCCCAGTTGAAGAAACTGATCCCAGGTCATGACATTCAATCCATCAGGTTTCTCGCTAAATTCACCGTCGAGAACCACGGCAAACGTAAGACCTCCCAGAGATGGCGAGCATGCCAGCTTGCGCAGTTGGCGACTATTTTCCACAAAGATTCCCGCCGCATCACTGTGATGCACAAGGTACTCAAGTTCCGCACCGGTGAGCGACGGATAGACAGGAACGGTAACACCACCCACCGACAAGTTAGCAAGATCGGCACAGGTCCATTGAACTCGGCTGGCCGACATGATGGCTATTTTTGTTTGATTCGCTAAACCAAGGCTGAGAAGGGCTGCGCCGGCGCGCTCCACGATCTGCCCGTACTCCCTCCAGGCCAAGGCATGGTATTGGCCGTCACGTTTAAAAAGAATTGCCGTACGGTCGGGATTATCGGACACCCGTTCCCAGAACAAATGTATGACTGTTTCGTACACGCTCCAGTACCTTTCTTGGTGGCTCCCCGCGGCTCTGGCCGCCTCGTGCTTCTCCTCGGTTTAATCGCTACCAGGCGATAATCTAATTGATTGTGTCTGGCAGCTGGAGATTCAAGTTCATCCATTCAAGGTAAGGAGCATGCCCCCGGACTACGGGCAAGCAAATTATTTCCGGGACCTCGTAGGGGTGAAGCTCCTTAATGCGTTGTTCAAGTCTAGAGAATAACCAATCGCCAGTCTTGACAACAAGCAACTCCTCAGCATCTTTCTGAAACTTACCCTGCCACTTGTAGAATGACTGCACTTGCGGTAGCAAATTGACACACGCCGCCAACCCTTCATCCACCAGCTTACTAGCCAGTTCCTCTCCCTTGCCGGGTGGGCAACTTATCAAGGCGACGATTTCGCCCGACATCAGCTCGCGCTCCTCAGCATTTCAGTACCGCATTCTCTCACAAAACGACTGATTGCGGCATTGAGCGCCAGAAAGGCTTCAGGCTGTAGCTTTGGCATGCGGAACCGACGATGAACCCGCAAGACTATGGCGGGAACAGAAAGTTGTTCGCTGAGAAATCGCAACAGCACCTTAACGTCGTCAGATTCGCGTCCCACCGCCACTTCATCTAATGCAGCAAGGCGGGGATGGAGCAGGTTGGCGTAGGTATTGCCGCCGGTGCCTGCAGCTTCCAGGCTGAATGCATGAGGCTCGTGCCAGCCGGCTCCGAGCATAACCAGTACAAGCCCGATCTGCCCCGCTTTCACAACATCGGCCATCGCTCTTATCATGGGAGCTTCCATGTAGTAACAAGGATCTGCAGCCATGCAATAAGTGCCCATGAGTGCATGACTGAGCGACATGCGATGCACCGTGGCAGCAAGTGCGCCGGTATAAGCGTCAGCTTCTTTGAACTCGCCCTCTCTAAAGAAACTAGTGGAATGTGGCGCGACCACCAGCACTGGCAGTTCCCCGCCGAGAAATTGATAATCACCTTCTCCGTTGACAGGGAATTGTTCCGAGCGCTCCTGCAAATGAGATTCAAACTGCAGTGCCCGGTTGAGGACATCAGGTTGCATTCCTTCTTCAATCAAAAATCCAATTGCTCGTTCGAGATCTTCAAATCGAGCCTGCGAATGAGACACCACCCATGGGGAGAATGGCGGTTGACCAACAACGGTAACTGTCTTGCCGCGGCGATGAGCGTAGAAGATTTCCATCGCCGTGCCATAATTCGATTTGTTGAGGTTAGCCAGAACCGCGTCACACTGATCGATCAGATCTAATGCCCTGCGCACCCGCTTTTCAATTCCCAGCTCATTTACGGTACCCATCTCGCTATCGGTTTGTCTCGTAAGAGCCCAATCGATGGGGTTGACGACCGTTAAGCCGTGCCTGTGTAATTTGGAAATAGCCATTGCGCGCCAGTCGGGTTCATTGCCCATAACCGCCAGGCTGGACATTTCCACAACTTCTTGGGTGATGTATATTGAGGACATCATTGAATAACACCGGGTTTCCACGACCGA
>JAKFUT010000216.1 GCA_021732565.1 Candidatus Obscuribacterales bacterium | reverse complement strand
CCCCAAACCTGCATCAACACCGTAATGAGCGTATCGTCTATTGATTTGTCACTTACTTCGCAGTTGCTATTTGCTTGAGTTCTTCTATAAGCAATGGCACTGATTGATAACGCTGAGCCGGATCTTTGCTCAGCGTTTTTGCTACCGCTGCCTCCAGTCGATCGGAGAACTCCAGATCCGAGCGCGTTTGGCGCAAAGGCACTGGCGGCTCATCCAGATGCTTCAACATGATCTCGTTGGGATGATCTCCCATGAAAGGTGGATAGCCTGTTAACATCTCATGAATGATGCAGCCTAGAGAGTAGATATCAGATCTCTCGTCGACGGGTCTCCCGCGGACCTGCTCCGGGCTCATGTAGGGCGGACTTCCTAATGTGCTGCCTTCTCTTGTTAAGGCTATTCCTTGCTCTGCGCTCAAATCGCGAAATTTACCACAACCAAAATCTAGCAGCTTAGTGGAAGGTGCTACACCTTGCGCTTCCCTGATCATTACGTTCGTCGGTTTTAAATCGCGATGAATGATTCCTTTTCCGTGTGCGTGCGCCACAGACTCGCTGACCCTGATTGCCAGATGCATGCTCAGGCGAACAGGCAAATTGAAGGTAGCCTTAAGCACAGCGGCCAGCGTTCTTCCGTCCACGTACTCCATCACCATGTACGACTGAAAGCGCTCTGTGATGCCAAAATCATACACAGCTGCAATTCCGGGATGATCAAGTTTACCGATCAGTCTGGCCTCTTGCTCGAACCTGCCTAAAGCCTCATCTCGCAAACCTGAAAGCAGCATTTTTATTGCCACCATTTTTTTGAGCTTGTCGTTTTTCGCTTTGAAAACAATTCCGGCGGCTCCTTCGCCGAGCAACTCGATAAATTCATAGCGTGCTGCCAAGGCGGTGCCCATGAGGTTGGCGCGATTGAGCAGCTCCTCGTTACCGCTGCCCAGCGATTTCGGCAACGCCGAAACAACCTGGTTTCGCCTCAGAGCAGCTCGGATGCGAGCACCTAGCTCCTTTATACTGAAGGGCTTTGTGAGATAGTCGTCGGCGCCTAGATCAAGCCCCAGAGCCTTCTCATCATCCGATTTTCTGCCCGTCAGCATCAGAACCGGTGTGGTACCACCCGCTTCGCGAAACCGTTTGAGCACCTCAATGCCTGTTATGTCCGGCATGTCCCAATCGAGAATCAGCAGGTCGAATTTTGTGTTTTGAATCTTCTCCCATCCCTGCAATCCGCCACCGGCAACTGCCACTTCATGTTCTCGGCCCAGTGAATCTTGCATGAATTGTAACGTTGCACGATCATCATCCACAACCAGGATCTGCGCCATCGTCTGTCCTCTATTCTCGCTTCCCTAAAAACTCAATTCCAAAAGTTCTTGTTCACAACTTTTCTAACTGTTGGCCAAAGCGATCGGCCTGGTCCTTTTTGCCCTGCAGAGCGCAAGCTTGTTGCAGGTTCAGCAAAATTGTCTTAAGTTCAATCGTTGAAAGTTTGCCTTTGAATCGTGCCAAGAAATCTCTAAATACCTTTTCGCCTTCGGTAACTTGACCGGAGTTGAGAAGCACCTGTCCATACTCGACACAGTAATTTCTTGCCAGCGGGTCTGCTTTGACCAAAAGAGCGGCTTCTCTAAAGTAAGGAAGTGATGCGATGTTCCTTTTCTGGTTCAGGATTGCATGCCCCAGCATCCAATTGAATGTTGCTAACTGGACATCCGGGACCTTCAATTTTTTTGCAACTACTAGCAATTTGCGCAGGACGCTTTCTTGCTCCGCGTAGCGTTGCTCTGAAGCGAATATAGTGGATAAGGTTTCAAGGGTTGCGCGAGCGTAGTCGTCGGTTCGAACATTGATTGCCGCAATCTCCTTCTTGAGTTCTGCTTCGACTGCCTGGCCGTCTTGCGTCTCCGCTGTCTTGGCAAACTCCTGCAAGATTTCTACATGCTTCACTTGTTGCGACTTGGTATCGGAGAGGAGCAATGCTTGCCTGTAGTGGTTTACCGCACCACTTATGTCGTGCTTCTGTGCCAGCTTGGCAGCGAACGCCTGTTCCAGATTGACTGATTCGGTTGGATCGATCTTCTGCGCCTTTTCTACGAGCAATAAACTGTGCAGATTGTCGGTGCCAAGTCTAAAGTCATCGTGTGCAACAGCCGCTCGCGTGCTGGCTGCAAGAGGAGGAAGCAAATCAGCGCTGCCGGCACCGAATTTTTGTTTCAAATTTGCAATGGATCTGCCGTACGCCGCTTGAGCCTCTGCATAATGTCCACCTGCAAGAGACAACTCTGCCTGATGAATGAAAGCTTCGGCTGCTATTGAAGGATCCGTGCCGGCACTGGAAGTCGATGCGGAAGTTTGTGAGGAAGAGGGCTTGGCGGTTAGCGCTCCTTCGGTCAAGCCTGGCCAAATCTGCGCTTGCGATTGATTATCTGGAGTTCCGTTGAACAATGTCAGCTCAATCTTTTGTTTCCGTTGTTTCCACGATTCAACCACCGGCGGTGCCACGTTTGCGTCACTGATATCTGCTAACCGTAAGAGAGCGTCTAGCGTTCGCAGAATGTCCGGATGCTCTGCAAATAGCAGTTTATCCTGAATTCTCAAAGCGCTCTGCAGATGTTCCGATGCCTTTGCAGTTTCACCCAGCATCAATTCCGCAGATCCTATTTGATACAGGCACTGTGCCGTGCGCCGTGATTCCTTTGCGTCTTTCATATTTTGCTCAAGTGATGCAAGAAATAAATCGCGCGCTTGGCTCATGTTGCCTTTTCTTGCTGCCAGCAAGCCTTCATGGTAGGCAGTATCGATTGCTTTCGATTGTGCCGTGCTCGTCGCAAGCACGCAAGCTACAGCAATGCCAACCGCACTGCAAGCAGTGCGACTGAACGTGGCAATTGAAACTATGATCCGCTGTTGCATTTTGAGTGACCCGCTACAATTATAGTTCGCCGCTAGCCGGACACTCGTTGCCAAGGTCATCCATGCCAAGAAATCTCAAGTTAACTCAGAGAGGATTGATTCTGGTTGCGTGCCCGCTTGTGCTCGAGCTTATTCTTGTTGCTTCCTTATCCTGGCTAATCACGGAAGAGGAAAATCAAGCAAGTCGTCTTGACCGTTACAGAACGATTCTCGCTAGAGCCAGCAACGTGATTGAGCTTTATTACAGTTCTATCAACTGTCTGACACTGTACTGTGTAAAGAAAGATCCGATCATCGGCGCTAAATATGCCGCATTGACGACGCAAATCACCGAAGAGCTAGACGATCTCATGGATGCGGCGCAGTCAGACGCGCGTCAGCGACTGGCCCTGGCGAAGGTAACAGTGTTGCTTGAGAGAGGGTTGAAAGTTCTCGACGAAGTCAGGCAAGAGGCCGATACCGATGGGATTCGGGGCATTAAGATGGTTGCTCTAACCATTAAATCGAACAAGGCTGGCGGTCAGACAATGTCGGCTATGCATGAGTTTACCCGGGCGGTGAAAGATACTGAACGCATTACGCCAGAGGGCGCAGAGCATTTGCGCAACTGCTTGAAGATATGTTTGGCAGTGGCAGCTGCAATCGCTATTGGTTTTATCGTCATTTCGCTGTTCTTCTACAACGGTCTTACAAGGCGCCTTGGCACATTGTTGGACAATACAGTGCGATTGACAGCAGGCAAGTCACTCAATGCTCCCCTGGGAGGGGGAGATGAGGTTGGTCGGCTAGACAATGTTTTTCATGAGATGGCAACCGCACTGGAAGAAGCCTCTCGCAAAGAACGTGCGATTGTCGATAATGCTGTGGATGTAATCTGCACTATCGATACGGAGGGCAACTTCATTCGAGTTAATCCGGCGGTCACAGCTATCTTTGGCTATGAGCCCGAGGCTCTGACCGGGCGACCTCTTCGCCAGATGATGTCGCCGTCTGAACATGATAAAGCTCAATCCCATCTTGAGCAGTTGAAAGAATCAAACGCGTCTTCCTCTTTCGAGGTGCGAATTGAACGCCATGATGGAAAGCCTGCCGATATTCTCTGGTCGGCGCACTGGTCGCAATCGGACAAGTGCTGGTTCTGCGTAGCCCATGACATTTCCGATCGCAAGGAAGTCGAACAATTGAGGCAGCAGTTCGTTTCGATGGTTAGCCACGACCTGCGCACGCCGCTCAACTCGGTGCAAATGTTTTTCGATCTTCTCAATGATGGTGCATACGGCGAGGTGGACAACCTCTTGCTCAGCCGCAGTCAACTGGCGGAGACAAACATTGATCGTTTGATTAGACTGGTGAATGATTTATTGGATACGGAAAAGATCGCTGCGGGCAGACTGACTATGAATTGTAGGAGTGTGGAAGTTGATACGCTAGTCCAATCGGCCCTAAATGCGGTGAGCGGTTTTGCGCTACAGCAGCAAGTGGGGCTATCTGGCGAGCCTGCTGAGTTGAGGGTTTTCGTGGATCCTGATAGAATTGTTCAAGTACTAGTAAATTTGCTCGGCAATGCTATCAAATTTTCTCCTCCTGAAGGCAAAGTGACGGTGGCCGCTGAACGAATAGATGACCAAGTTGAAATTAGAGTTCAAGATCAATGTCGTGGCATTCCTGAAGCGCACAAACATTTGATTTTCGATAAATTCGAGCAGGTCGAAAGTGAAGATTCTACGGTAAAAGGCGGAGCCGGTTTGGGGCTTTCCATAAGCAAAGCAATAATTCAAGCCCATGGCGGAACCATCGGGGTAACGAGTAAAGAAGGCAAAGGAAGCACATTCTGGCTTCGGGTTGCACCCGGTTAGGTTAGTGTATTGAGATTTGGGGAAATTCTTGTGCGTAGACCGGATTTGCAGACAGTTTAGCGACAGTGGCGGTTGCCAGAATTACACTTTTGGAGTGGGCATGAACAACGATAAGCCGGGATGGCCATCTGACCAGGAAGGGCAAGGTCCGGACAAACAGGGAAACAGCGGCGGCATGCTCGATGACTTTGCTGAGGAATCGTATGCAGACGCAGAAGAGCCGGGTATTCCCCTGGAAGAATTGCAAATTCCTAAGAGCGCACCACCTGCAGTGCAGAAATTGAAACCGAAGATGCCGTCATTAATGGAGCTTACGAAGACAAAAATTGATATGGATGCCATTCGAAACGTTTCCGCCAAGGTTTCGAAGAAGGTGGAGAGTCTGCTGCATAAGACAGTAGAGGATCGTGCCGTGCGGTCAGCTCCGGGTGAACTCAAACCGCTCAAACTAATAACTAACTACAAAAACTCTCCTCCTTGTGGTCAAAAATGGGGGGAGGCGGCCGGCGAAGAGCGGATTCGTTCCTGCGGGCGGTGCCAGCTGCGCGTTTACAATTTTCGGGATATGGATCAAGGCGAAGCCGAAGACCTCGTGAGCCGAATGGAAGGAGGGGCGAAGCCGAAGCTGTTCAAGCGAGGCGACGGAAAGTTTCTCAGCACGGCCTGCCCCGTTGGCCGACGAATCAAACTCTATAAAGTTGTGCCATTCGCGGTCTCGCTGGTTCTGTTCAGCCTGATGGGTGCTCTGCTCTGGCTCACTCCATCTGCCAGAGTCATTCCTACAAGTATATCGCTAACTTCGTTCGCCCCTGCGCTTCATCCTGACTCCGCCCGAGGTGATGCACTGAGCCCGCAGCCGGGTGCTAATGATGTGGCTGCGCGCAAGAAAGAAAGGGCTGAGATAGCCGTCAGCTCTAGAAATGAAAAAGTGGTGTCAATTCTTGAGCATGACGACAAGCAGATTTCAGATGCTCTGGCGTCGCAAGCTCTTCCTGTTCCCGGAGGAGGCGTGACGGCGCACAGAGATAAACAAATACAAGATGTCGAGGATTCGATGAGGCCTGAAAAGCTGGCGAAGTAGTTGGGAGCTACCACGTGGTGTAGATCCGACGCACATTGCGCCGCTACTCTGATGCACCGATGGCTTCGAGTCGAAGTAATCTGTTTGCTAAGGAACCATGCCACGCGATCCGGGTGTGCTTGTCAATGAAGCACCTGTACTTGTTGGAACTGAAAATGTGAATTGATCATACATGCCGGGACCGGGGACAATTGGCGCTTGTGGTGCCACGGCTCTACTGCTTATGTTGCCCCCCGTGGCCAGTCCGGAATAGCAAGGAATGACGACTGTCGGTCCTGCTCCCGGCCCGGTGGATACTGTCAGTGCAAGAATGCCTGTCGGTCTGGGAAACATTCCTCTGTCCGCTGCAAACGATTGTTGAACTGTAATAGTTCCTGGCAGGAAAGTCACCCCCGGCATCAAGGGCAGTCCCGTCGCAATGACGGTAACAGTCGCCGGCGTTGTTCCTCGATTGACGGTAGCCGACACTCTCTCCGGGGGGAGGCTCATCGACCCGGCCAATTGTTTTACAAATGCGTCCACATCAACATTTCCTGCACCCGTGTTTTGATAATTCCAGCCGTCATTGGCGGCTGAAAAACGGAGAGCTGCTTGCATAGCAAGATGGGTAATCTTTTGTTGATAAGTCAACGTCATGCCGAAATCCGTCAGAAAAAGAATCAGCCCGACGAATATGGCAACGATCAGTACGAGAATGGCGACGCCTTCAACTATGGCTTGGCCACCGGCCGCTCGACGATTTCTTACTATTTGTGCTGGCGTCGTTTTGGACATGTTCTCCTCACTTTGGGTTAAGTATGCCGGCCGTGCATCGGCTATATCAGGGTGCCATTCCTCTGGTGCCCGGTGTGTGTGTGATGGCCGCACCGCTCTTGTCCGGAATGGTAAACGTGAATTGATCGTACATTCCCGGACCGGGAATGATGGGCACTTGAGACGCAACCGCTCTGCTCGAAACATTGCCGCCTTTGGCTAAACCCGAATAGCAGGGGATAGCTATAGTGGATCCGGACCCGGCCCCTGTGCTGGCTGTAACTGAGAGTATTCCTGTCGGGCGAGGAAGAATCGTTGTGGAGGCGGCATAAATCTGGCGTACTGATATTTTGCCCGGCAGAAGTGGAAAACCCTGCAATAAGGGCAGGTCGGTACCAGTGACGGTGGCAACAAAAATGTCTCCGTTTTGGCGAATTGCGGCCGAGATATTATTTGCCGGTAATCCGAGTTGTCCTGCAAGGTTCTTCGCAAATGAATCGGCATCGAAGTTGTTTGCGGCACCAGGCTCTTGATATTCCCAGCCATTGCCCTGCAGTGACAGAGCTGTGGCTGTATGGGCGGCGATAAAAGCAACTTTTTGATAGTAAAGGATAGTGACGCCCAGGTTCAGCACGAAGAATATGAGCGCAATGGCAGTAAACACCA
>JAKFUT010000320.1 GCA_021732565.1 Candidatus Obscuribacterales bacterium | reverse complement strand
TCGGCTCTTGGGGATTTCCGTCTCCCAATAAAACGTTGTTCGGGTTCAAGTCTCTGTGTATAATGCCGCGATCATGAGCATACCTGAGTCCCTCACATAACTTGAGGCACATGCGCAGAGCATCGGAACAGTTCATTGTTTCGTTGTGATTCAGCCACTGCCGCAATCCGCCACCTTCAACATACTCCATCACAACGAATGGGGTTTGTTCACCGGCTATTGCATACTGGTAAACTTGCGCAAAACATGGATGCTTCAACAATGAAATTATCTTGCACTCTCGAACTAGCCTTGCTTTGTTTTCCTCGTCGAGCAAATGCTTGTGAAGAATCTTGATGGCGACCGGTCGCTTTAACCATTCGTCCACCGCATGATAAACCAGGGCGGTTCCACCGCTGCCAAGGAGCGAAAGAATTTTATAGCGTTCCTGGAACTTGCTTCCAACTATCAAAGCCAGATCATGCATATTTGAAGGATACAGGGAACCACAGGTGCGGACTGACTAATTCTACCTTTTCTGTCGGGATGGTGGCGAGCTAAGCCGGTTGCTGCGATCTCATCAATCTTTGCTCGACTCGGCATTGGACGGAGCAAGCACAACTTCAATAAGCAAATCGCCTGGATCAGGATTTCTGAAGACGGTTGTTCTCTACGAAGTGATCATTTTGATATGCCCGGTCCGAGATCAGGATTTCTGAAACCGCAGTTACTTAAACGAAGGAACGAGCGACAAACCATAACGCGAGCCCTACTCCAATCGATTCAGTAGAGCGATCGGCATCTCTGGTGCGACACACAAAAATTCCACAACGTAGTCCAGTCCACGTTTGTGCAAACCGCATACTTTCCTTCCTAAGGAACGACGCGATGGCGTCACCAACACAACAGGAAACCTCGCGTAAGCGAGTCAGGAGAATATTATGAATGAAACAGAAATGGAACGAGAGTTGGATCATGAGGCACATGATATTGATGAGTCCTTAGATGCAGTCTTTGACGAAGTAACAACTGCCAGAGGCACCGAGAAGCCAGCTCAAAAGGCGGGCGACAAGATAAAGACAATTGAAGTTCAACTTGTCGGGGCGAGCAGAATTATGTCGGCAAACGGTCAACTGACAAATGACGTGCTTGCGATGATTCCTCACGGACGTGATGGCGCCGAATTTATCAACAGAGAATTGGAAAGACGGGGTTCGGCCTACAGGGTGTCAGTTGAGCCATTGGGCGTAAAGGAAGGCTATGAAGGCTATCACGAATCAGTGACCATCACCAGGAACAACACGGCTGTCAGCTCAGTGATACGCGGCGAGGTTCGACCGAGCGGGAACTGAGAATGAGGTCGCTCCATTTTTGTTCGGAGTCAATTGGAAATTCAGCGTTACTACACTGATTGAGCTTGATGCATCGGGACACAATGGAGCGTGAAATGGCGTGATCTCCTACAGGTGAAGAAGGCGGAACGAGATTCCTCGGATAAATCCACACGGTTTTCTCCTTGTAAGGTTAATGGACGAAAATGCCCGGTAGTGAGAAATCGCGATTTTGCAATCTCTGGAACTTGAACGTCAAAGGCATGACTCTGCGCGTCACGTGGGAGTAGCGATAAGAAAGACGTTCTTGCAAGAACGCCTTAGTCGGCGGGCTGGTCTGCGCAATCATGTATCGTTGAGCCAACGGTACAATTTTGACCGACTGCTTCCCGGTTGGTCTTCGCAGATTGAGAGATGCGGCCGCCGCCAGTGCGGCGAGCCGCATCTGGCTTTTTAAACCCAGCTCGAGCTTCGCAGTTCCTGCAGAGCACTCAGAAGCGATACAGGAATCGATGGGACGCCCGGAGTCAAAATCAATGATGTACTTCCAACACACGGAAGAAGACATTTCGATTGCCAGTCCAATAACCTTTGCCAGTTTCACATCGTTGAAGTAGGTTCGCGTATCTCACGACAGAATCCACCCGGGGCGTAGATGAAGTCTCTGGTGGTGCCATTGGGGTTGCCACCAGAGTTCAACAATCGAACAGACAGCAAGGAAGCGCGGTACTGGTTGAAGGGAAAATCGCAATGGGCACTTCCCCATTGCTGTCGGGCACGGCCTTTTTTATGATATGAGATTACCGAACTTGACTAAGTGCGGTCAAGCGGTCACTCTTCTTTCATAGAACCGTCCGATGTCTAACCCGTTTGTACCTTCCGACAATCTGCGTTCCATCCTGCCTGGTCAACCGAATCAGTTGACTCTGTCGCTCACGGACTTGGTACCGACCGAGTCTCCTGCCAAAGCAATGGTAAGAAACTTAGGCGAGTCTGCAGCATATTCATTGGTGCAGTCGCCGTTGAACGGATTAACTCAGATTGCCGACAAAACATTCAATACTAATTGGTTGGCATCCGTGCAGATGTTGTCTGCGCCTCAGAAAGCTGAATTTGGTTCGCTGAACTGGCACGCACAAGAAATCGGTAACGCCGTCGGCATGGCAGTGCCATTTGTGCTCTTGCACGGTGGTGCCAGAATCCTGGCCAAACATGGCGGACTTGATATTCACAAGTGCGGAACAAACTTAACTGCTAGACAATATGGAAACGAAATATTGCTGGCGGGAACAACCGGTATTGTATATGGTGCTTTCTTAACGCCATCCGATCCAAAAGAGAGCCTTCTCAAAGGGCGACTGAAAAACGCAACGGAACAAGGCGTGACATTCGCTACTCTGGCTGCCGCAGCAGGCGGACTGAAGTTGTGGGGGCAAGCATTAGAAAACAAGTTTGCCAGCCGCATACTTCAAAACGACGTATTAATCGCAACAGCAGCAGGCGTTCCTGCAGGCAGCGTCAGCGCAGACGCACAATCGTTACTTGCAGCCAAGGGATTCGCTAGCTGGCAAGAACGCGCAAAATCAATGTACGGTTTCATGTTTGTGGGTGGAGTGCTGGGAACGTCCAACGCGATTCGCGAACGCTACTTTCCCGAGAGACTAACTCTCAAGGCAGAAAGAACCGCTGAGTCCGGCCAGGGGGCTCTCAAATTCGATCTAGGTGAACGTGGCAGATCGGGTGCCAAAGAAAAGTCCGTAGAAGTCGGAACCAAGGAGAGTACGGAGCGCGCACCCGAGCCTCCAGTCGAGACCGGAGAGCAACGACGGGTTAGAGAGGCGGAAGAAGGGCGAATAAAGGTAACCGAGTTTCTTGAGCGCCCTAACCCGACCTCGCTTGCAGATGCCTGTCGTAGTCTGGCCGCGGATCTCAGACAACTCATAAAAGAAAGCGAATCACGGGCGGAAGCGCAGAATGTATTTTCCGAAAAACGAAAAGCACAACTCGACGATGCGGCGGTAAAATTCGATGAATTCGCGAAAAAATCCGGACCAGAAACCACAGTGGCAGAATTCAATAAACTGCTTGAGCAAGTAAAAACCGAGGGCACGGAAATCGGGCGGGACCTAAGGGAGGCGGCTGAAGCCGCCGCTCCGGCCAAGACGGTACTTCAGGAGTTCTGGGGACACTATTACAAAATCTTTGAAGATGGTACCTGCCTGAGAACAGATGGCACGAGCCCTGCACATGAGGGCAAATCGCGGCAGGTGGTCTTTGTGGACGAAAAGGTTGCAAGGGAAATCGGAGAACTGTACGAGGACCGGAAGTTAGCAGGGCGGTCATTTCCGGCCAGTGCCGAGTTTAAGGAGGGACTGTGTCCGGTCCAGATCGGCGACCCGTTCCACGCGGAAATACCACTGGCTACGATGACGGAGGGAGCAGTCACATTCCCCAATGTGAACGGTTTCTCGGGAAGGGTAAACATCGGACGGCCCCTGAAGTTGATTTCAGACAAGCCAACCACAGTAGCCGAAGTGGCAACCGCAATGGCACAAGCAAGCCGAAAGAATTCAGAATCCACGACAAAATATGGAAAACAGAACCTTGAGAGCGTCGCAAAAGAGGTGCGATTGCTTCAGCAAGTGCTGGGCACAGTGGAAGGCTTTCCCGGCAGATTCACAGACGACAGTCCTCAACATATTTTTCAATTACCGCAAGCGATCACGGAAACCGCCAAGGGCTTGGAAGCGTATGACTTTCAGTATCAGCCACTGGTCGAGAAGGTGTATGAACATGCGCCTGCACGACTGGTCTTCACGACGGAAAAGGGATCGGGATATCGGCTCTACGGAGACGGCTCACTTGGCCGAGTGAAGGCAAACGGTTTCACCAGGGACCGCTGCGAGGCCCAATTCTTTGTAGACCCTGCTGAAGGACAGCGATTGCTTGATGCCGCAAACGATAATAAATTGAACGGTCATACGTTGCCGGCCGTTCGCGAGCCCGCCGTTGGGCTGGTACCGTTATCAATCCATGAGGCTGGAAGAACCATAACAGACATGCCTACATTTGCTAATGGAGTATTAACTTGGCCGGCGCGCAAATATAGTACTCCGTCATTCGACGGACACGTTGGGCACAGGATAAGTAGCCTCCGTTACTTGGATCTCCGGGCACAGCCCGCGCGACCGGGTGGGTAAGAGAAGACCATGCGTCTTTCTGTAAACCTACTTCGCGGCAATCTCCACTTGAACACCGTCGACCCACTTCTTGTGCTCGTCGGTGTAATAGAGGTAGGCGCGGCTGGCCGGACCGGTGTAAGTACCGGGAATGGCAGCCACCAGACTTAGTGGCACTTCTACTTTGGCGTCTGCCGGTAGAGTGCGCCAGTAAAGTACTACTTCGCGACCGCGCACTTCGTAGGCGTCGATCTTCCCTTTCTTCACAAGCTCTTTGAGCTGATCGTGGCGCGGTTCCAATCCGCCGGGCAGGCCCACAATGGCGATCGGTGTCGGCAGAACATCGCCAGTTTTGTTGGTGACCAGAACGTTTGCTTCAGTGGTCGTTCCTTCGATCACTTTGTCCTGTGCAATCTTGACGTTCAAGTCTAACTTGCAGTCGTTAGAGCTGGCCGGTGTCATGGCATTATATTTCACTGCCATGGAGTAAGGCATGGCTGAGCCGCCCTCCATACGAAGTTCCAATTTGTGATCGCCAGGTGTGAGTAGTTCTGTCAGATCCGGCAGTTTAATTGCGCCCTGCGTTGACATATTGAAGGCCGACCAGTCGCCAATTGACTGACCGTCGACGTAAACACGCACCTTCCCTGGTGCCTTGGGTCTGGCTCGCAGTTTGTCGTAAGTCACAATTGCACGCAAGGCCAGCACTGTTGACTGAGTAGAACCGTACCGACCAGCTTTGCAAGAATCGGCCAGGAACTTAATGCTTCTTTCGACGTTGCCCGCATAGTGCGGGTCGCGCAGCCAGGCCAGAGTTGTTAGCGATGTACCTTCAATTTGCAATGCTTCCCCGCCGCTACCTACGATGGAACTCTTGATCTCATCTACGCTACCGTCAGCTTTCTGCTTAGCGGCAAGGCGATCCATCAATTGTTTTGCTTCAGCCTTATCGCCGGCCAGGAACAAGGCGTTTGCAGCCAGTGCTACAGCGTAGGAATTCTGACTTTCCTTAGCTGCTTTTTTCAGCGAAGCCAATTCTGCTTGTAGATCGGCGGCTGGTTGCCCGGTTTCCAATAGAGACCACAAAATGTAGGCATTTGAGCAGTCTTTGTCTTCGGTCCACGTGTGCAGAGCCCGACGCTTGCGTGTGAATCCGCCCTGTCCATCCTTTTGTTTGAAAAGCCATGCTCGAGTTGATGCAATCATATTTTGGTCTACTTCGCGAACTGCCGACATGTCGTGGAAGTGCAACAAACCAAATGCTGTAAGAGCCTCATGACCCGGGTCCTGACCGAACCACTCATAGCCTTTATCCGGGCACCAGAATCCGACTAGCTGCTTGTAGCCCTTGTCTAGTTTCTGCTTGGATGTTTCGACCAATTTAGGATCAATGCCAGTATGCGACAGAAAATACTGCTGAGCCATCGTCAATGGATAGCTTGTGGATGAGGTTTGCTCGAAACAGCCATAAGGATCTTGAATGAGTCGTTCAAGCGCCTCGGTTAGATTTGCAAGCGGAGTCGGATACACCGCGGTGTTCGACACAAGACTTTCAGGCACCACATTCTTCGGCACCGTTATCTTGTGTGTGACTACCTGACCCGGTTCGATGATTCCTCCGAAGCTGACCTCAATTGGGAATCCCATGGGTTTGACCAAAAGGTTGCGGGTCACATTGTCTTCGAAGAGTCCGGCTCTGGCATGTAGCGTAAAAGCTTTCGCGCCGTTGCCGTGTCCCACATTTATCGGTTGCATCCAGCGCACGCGACTTCCTGTACTGATGACCGCACCGCTCTTCTGCAATTCTGGCAGTTTGAAATCTCCCTTCAAGTCGATCTTCACCGTTGCATCTGCAAGGTCAAGTTTAGTCCCGTTGATCAGGCTAATAGGCAGGAGGATCCTGTCGCCGGCGGTCACTTCCAATGGCAATTTTGCTTCTGCGTAAAAGGGCTGAACAGACTTAAGCCCTTCATTAGAAGTGCCTACCGTGCCATCGCCCGTGAAACCATCGGCAAATACACGGAACGTACTAACGCTATCATTAAGTCCAAAACTAACGGTTGCTTCGCCGGTGGTGGCGTCGGTCTTGACCCCCGCATTCCAATACAGTGTATCGGCAAAATCAACGCGATCGGTCGGCTTTCGATCCGGGCGCACCTGGTGAGCGAACTCGCGCACATAAACCATGCTATTCGCGATCATGTCCGCGCCTAAATCCATTCTGAGTGCTTTGAAATTGCCGGCAATTGCGCGTTTAGACTCCGCTCCTGCTGCAGCCACTATTGCTTGTTCCAGTTTCCCTGCAACCTGTTGTTGGGGCATAGGTTCAGCCACCATTTGCCGGAAATCTTTGTTTTGGTTTGGCACTGGTAATGGCGGTGCTGGTGCCATTGCCGGTGGTGGCGCGGCAGCCAAAGCCATAGGCGCGGCCATCGGCATTGGTGCTCCCGGAGCCGGAGGAACAAGGCCTCCGCCTTTTCGTCGCAGCGCAATTCCGTCTGCATTAGCCCATGCTGCTTTCGCCTGCTCATACTGTGATTGAATCTTGAGTGCCACCACTCGTCGAGCCTGATCGCCGGATGCTTCTATGAACTTGGGCAGATCCATAAGTGCAAAACGCCGCCAGCCTTGTGTGCCCAGCAACAAGTCTGTGGCCAGCATCGCTTTGGGGTTGCCCGGGTCAAGATAAACGTGCGCGTCAGCCAGGTCTTTAACTTCAGGCTCCAGAAAAAGCATTACGGGCAAGTGCGGCGCCTGCTCGCGCTTCTCCACCATTTCCAAAACGCTGTCATCGGTGATCGTTACACCCACGATTGCCGAGACCGGTTTGCCATCGCTATCGGTAGCCTTAACGGTGAGCTTGGCGTGATCGCCGGGCACATAGCTGGTCTTATCCGGGGT
>JAKFUT010000150.1 GCA_021732565.1 Candidatus Obscuribacterales bacterium | reverse complement strand
CTGAGTCGACATGTCTACGTCGTCCGATGCGTCCATGTGACCGTTGGTTACAAGAGTATGTACACCCGATTGCGGAGATTCGAGTACTGCCACCGTAGATGATGCACCGTCTTCGTAGAAGATGAGTGTTCTGCGATAACACCCAGTTACGCCATTCTTCTATTGATTTGAAAACTGGTTTGTGAATGAGATAACGTCTTGCACTTTGCGCGTACACCAGGACTTCTCGATCCCAGATTTCGGGGCGAACCAGCAAGTAGATCGCAGCAACGCCGGCTGCCATCACCGCCACCACTCTCATCATCGGGCGTACGGAGCGAACATAGAACAAGAGCAACACTCCCATCGCCATGTTTACTACCGTTCCTGCCAGAAGAGATCTCTCGACACCCAAAAGTGGAACCAGGACAAATCCAGCAAGAAAGGCCCCGATGATGGCGCCGATGGTATTACAAGAGTAGAGCGAACCGATCGAGCGGCCGACGGCGGATAAATCTTTTACGCAGACTTTGACTGCGGCAGGAAAGACAGCCCCCAGAAAGAATGTAAGTGGCATCATAATGCTTGCTGCAATTGTGAATCGGGCTGCAAGCGCGGTGTTTGGATCGTTGGGAAATGCCGCGTTCAGTTGAAGATTCCAATAGGGGACAGAGTTGAAGCGGCCCATACAAAAAAGGCTCGCTGCGGCGACAAGCAATTGAATGAGTGCAAGCCATGCCAATGGATCTTTTGCCCTGTCAACCAATCGTGCACAGGTCAGACTTCCCAGAAAAATGCCCAGCAGAAAACTTGTCAGCATTAACGTGAATGCGTATGTACTAGACCCGATTACCATTAACAATGTTCGAGTCCAACCAACTTCGTAAATCATGGCAATTGCGCCCGACACAGCGAAACTCGCCATGGTTACCACTATTTCCGGGCTGAGCCTTGCACGACTGTTCCTAGTCGAATCGACAGTGCTGACATTGTGTGCGGTGGCACCGGCAGATTTGTTCGGCACTTCGATGAATTTCGAAACCACCAGAACGAGAAGTATCAGTGCGAAGTTTATGGCTGCAGCGATGAGTGTAGTTTTGTTCAATCCGAACAGTGGAAGAAAAATGAGCCCTGCAACTGCGGCACCAGCTACGGCTCCTAGAGTATTGGCCGCATACAGCGTTCCGATTCTTTCTCCCACACAGTCAAGACTATTCGTAACAAACTTGGCCAGCAGTGGCAAAGTGGCTCCCATACACGTGGTAGGCACGAGCAAGATCAGGAGCGCCCCGAGGAATCGCAGAATTCCAAATGGAAGTGCGGCTAGATGAAAGTTCTGCCAGATCTCGCGGTAAACAGGAGTTGCAGCCTCAAAGAGGAAGGGCGCAATCAGTGCCCACACACCAATGATGCCCTCCAGTATTCCGTACCAGAGGAATGGTCTTTGTAATTGGTCGGCTTTCCTTCCTGCAAGATAAGAGCCGAGCGCCAATCCTCCCATAAAGACGGAAAGAACGGTGGCGGTGGCGAAGGTTGTAGAACCGAAAACGAATACCAGCATCCTGGTCCATACTACCTGGTAGACAAGACTGCTGAAGCCGGACGCGATGAAGAGGATAACGATCAATGCGAAGTTCAACGATACCTCATCCTTTAAACTGACTGCATTCTATTGAGCGTATCACAGTCGTGGTGATCGATCGAGTTATCTATAGTTATGGAGTCTGAGATCAGTGAATGATTGCCGAAGGAACAGATGGTATCGTTAAACAGGCGAGGGAACCTCTTGTTGCGGTCGTCGCGGCAGTAGAGGAGATTTCCTTGCCGGCACTGCGTAACAGGCTTGCCACCGCCTGCAGTATTACCTCATTTCTGCGGGCGTTAGCCTGATTTATTACGGTTTCGCCTGTGCTCTGTACTGCGTAAGCGCCATCAGTTGCTTTTCGGCTTTTGATTCGCATTAATCGCGATTCAGCGAGAGACCGCTTTCACGGGCTTCAAATCTGGTAATCTAAGCCAGGACAATTGAGGATCGTAGTTGCAAGTGTCGGCAGCCATTCGCTTCGTCAAAGAAGGACAAATGTTATGAGCAGTCATCGTATCCGAAAATTTGTAAGAAGCCTGCCTCTCACCAAGGTCACAATTCTTGTTAGCACTTTTTTGCTTCAACTCAACCTCCCGGCTCAAGCCGATGACTACAACCAGAAGATGAGAGTAGCACTCTATGTGGGCAACGGTGCATCAACCCCGGCAAAAGTCAACTTCAAAAAGCTCCTGAGCAAAAGCGAGCGAATGGATTGGCGGTGCGTGTTTGGAGACGACATTGGTTCCGGAGTACTCAAGAACTTCGACGCCTTGATTGTGCCGGGGGGAAGTGCACTGAAGCAAGCAGACAGCATGGGGCCGGAATCACGCGACGAAGTTCGGCGTTTTGTGCGCGACGGTGGCATCTACCTGGGCGTGTGCGCAGGCGCATACCTGTCCTCCGAAGCGAAACGCAGCGATTTAGCACTGCTTCCGATAAGTACACTGGATCAGGAGCACTGGTATAGAGTAGACGACGGCACGCCTGTTGAGGTGGAGTTGACGCCGGCAGGAATGGATGTATTCGGACTGAAAGACAGCAGGGTCAGAATCATTTACGAAAATGGGCCAATCTTTGGATCCCCGATTAAAAAAACGGATCCCTCGTTCACACCACTGGGTTTTTACCGCAGCGAAGTTGTAGCCAGGGGAGGCGCGCGCGGTGTCATGCTCGGGGCCCCCGCCATGCTCCTCTCAAGGTATGGTAAGGGTTTCGTATTGGCGATCAGCCCTCACCCCGAGAAGACCGAGGGATTGAGGTGGATAATTCTGCACGCCCTGGAGTGGATGTATCAGCATCGAACGGAGACGCCTCCTACTCACAACGCCGGAACAGACCAGGTTCGTCAATCTGGCGCGGCTTCCTCTGCAAATGGTAGAGAAGCAGCACCGCGCCAAATTCCCGTTGCAACTCGAACAGACACACAGCACGCCTCTGCGACCAGCGAGCCTCAGCGGCAAGCAAAACCAGCCGAGAATCCGGGCAACTCAGTAGGCATGGAGAACTTGAGCCTGGGGCAACGGTCCTTGAAAGTGGCCATGTCCGTATTTGATCACGCCCGAAGCGTAGACTATTGCCATCGCGAAGTGCGAGCAGAAGATCAAGTTAGCACCGCGGATGATGGCACAATAGATGCAAGAACGGACTGCTCAGGCTTTATCAGTTACGTTGTTCACAAAGTGGCGCCTCTGCATTATCGGATCGTTCGTTCCAGAGAACCGGGCAACAGCTATCCGCAAGCAAAAATCTGGGCCCGCTTCTTCTGCAATTTAGATAACGAGCACGCACAAGACGGCTGGCTAGGAGTGGGGCGGTGGCAGGATCTTGAACCGGGAGATTTCATAGCCTGGAAAGAAGGAAACGAGCACGCAAGAAATACCGGACACGTTATGATGGTGGCAAGCAAGCCAGGACAAGTGCAGCAGGAGAACGGATATCGCTTTACAGAAGTTCCCGTGATAGACAGCTCATCGGTTTATCACTTCGCACCGGAGTACTTGCCGCCCGAGTCGCATCAGAAGCATCGCAACGGATTAGGAATGGGACGTGTGCGCATCCTTCTTTCAGAGACCGGCTCGCCAATTGGATATTGGGAAGGGACTTACTGGGGAGAAGGGCAGAAGGACATTACTCACCCTACTCTCAGCAACGCTATTGGCTTTGGACGACTGATGCCACTTGAAAGAGCAGAGAACCGTTAGTCACGGGTGATTTTCTTCGCAGTTTTTTGAGCGTGTCATTGAACGCCGAAGTAGAACGGCTCGTTGCGTTCGCGCCATTTTATGTTGCAGCCGCTACTTGCCTTCTGGTCTGGTGATATTGGCTGATCTCTCAATGCCAAATCGATAGCATTGCGCAGATCTTTTCCATTGATTGGTTCTGAATTTCCTCGGCGGCTGTCATCGAACTGACCACGATAAACAAGCTTTCGGTCCTTGTCGAACAGGAAGAAATCGGGAGTGCAAGCTGCGGTGTAGCTCTTAGCCACATCCTGTGTCTCATCAAACAAAAGCGGGAAGCGGAAGTCCATTTTCTGGGCAAACTCTTTCAGCTTCTCAGGCGAATCTTCAGGATAACCCTGCGGATCATTGCTTGAAATACCGACAATTCCCAATTCGCTATTTTCGTAATCACGCGAAAGTCTGGCCAATTCGTCCTGAATGTGCGTAATGTAGGGACAATGCTTGCACATAAAAATCACGAGCATCAGTTTCTTAGAGTCGAACGAGGTGTTCGAATACTCTTTGCCTCTCACCACATCTTTCAGTGAAAACGCCGGTGCAGTGGTGCCTAAGTCCAGCATTGTCGATTTCACAAGAACCATTACACACCTCAAGTAAATGGGGCAACGATTTTACCAAACATCGGGTATCTTGGCAGCACGATTCTTGATATTCTGAGGAACTGGAAAGTCGAAACATTATGTTGAACCGAAGCGAGCATGGCGCACCTTGTTGGAACGAGCCGCAGATTGCCTTTGTTTTCCCGGTAACGTACAATGTTTACAGCAGGTCAAGGGGATTCACCGGAATGGGTCTAGCTAGTCACTTTGGGGATCAAGCAGCTTACAAGTGTAAGAAGTGTGGGCAGACGGTGGCGCTGTACACCCCTTCTTGTCCACGATGCCTGGACAATACCCTCGTGAAGACCGAAAAGGCCCCCGAAGCATTTCGAACAGTTAAGGAAGAGATTCGCGACACAAGAAAGCCGGTCCACCCCGTAGTCCCTTTCGCAGCGCTAGTAATTGTTGTCGCTCTTGCCGTAGCTGTCTCTACTATGTTTGCGCCGCCTCGACCAGAATCAATGACAAAACCGGAACCCAGACCAAAAGTTGGATCAACGGCAAAGAGCGTGCATATCTCTAATAATCAGTCGAGCAAGCGCAGCAAGAACTCTAAGGCACACGGCGTCTCGACAGCGACTCCAAAGCCCGCGACGCCAATGAAATTATGGGAAGCAGGCAGTGATGATGAGGGCGGCGACCCTTAGCGACCATTCAATCGAGTGCGTGCGTTTAATTGTCAGTTGCACTCTTGAGGCTTTTGATCTTGGATATGCGCTCTTCAATCGAATCGGCTGCGTTTTTCAAGCCCATCATTTGCAGGACACCTGCATATTGTTCAAGCGCTTTCATTGTCTGGGAGCTCTCGGGTCCGAAAATCTTCTCATCGGCTGCTATGATTTGGGTGTAGGTTTTTGCAGCTTTGTCCCATTCATGATGTCTCTGGTAGTAATTACTGAGAACTTCCAATACGGCTACCACCGCTTTCGAGCCCTTGCCGAATTTCTCAGTGCCAATCTTTGCCGCACGCTTGAGATACTCTTCGGGCGTCTGGTCGGCTTGCAAATATGGTCTGCCGTTTGGCTCAATCTGACCTAATTCGACTAAGGTTGGTATCAGTTTGTCGCTTTCTGAACCGAATTGTTTTTCTAGCAATGCAAGCACCTTGGAATAATAGGTGGTCGCCTTCGGGTATTGGCCCCAACTGTTGTAAAGGCTAGCAAGGCTTGCCAATGCCGTGGCATATTCTTCGCTTTCTGGACCGAATTGTGTTTTTGCGTGCGTCACTAAGCGCAGGTAAAGTAGCTCTGCATCCGGGTATTGCCCCTTAGTCCTCTCCAGGTCGGCTAACTGCTTAGCATGCTCCAGAACAGACTTATCCTCTAAGCCTAACACCACGTCAGCAAGAGCCTGCGCCGTTTTCAACTTTTCGATAGCCAATTCGGGCTGCTCTTGCAAAAGGAATAATCGCCCATATCTGGTAAGTGTCACAACCTCGAGCATAGGTTCTTCGGTTAGCTTCTGTGAGGCTCCTAAAGCCAATTTCAGGGCGGCTTCAGCGTCGGGGAACTGTTTGTTAGCCACGGCTTCATCCGCCAACCCGATCTGTCTATTCCAAATAAAGATCGGGCTCTGGGTCTCGTTGGCCTTAGCCACTGCCGCACGCTCAATTGCTTTAGCCTCCTTCGTTTTGCCAAGCTGTTTCAAGGAAGCTGCATACATGGCTCCGATGGTTGTTGTCCATTTATGATTGGATCCAAGGGACTTGGTAGCTACCAATACAGCTCGCTTAAAATGCGGTTCGCTAATTGCGAACTTACCTTCGGCAAAATACATGGCGGCGAGATCCGTTTCAATGACCGCCACGTATGGTAAAAGCTTGTCATCGTCGGGTTTATCAACAATGACGAGCGCCCGCTTAAGAAGCGGCTGTGCTGGCGCGTAGTTACCTTGATGGACATACACCTGAGCGAGATCGATTAGAGCCGGCACGGTCTGAAGAGAGCTTTCGCCATAGGCTTTCTCGGCTACACTGAGTCCTCGTTTTAGACATTGTATGGCGTAGTCGTACTTTCCCTGCTGGCTATAAACTTCTCCCATATTCGTATAGAGACGAGCCATCCGCCCGTCTGAGCCGCCAAATTTGCGTTCTCCATCCACCATCAGCTTAGAGAGTCTATCAAATGCCCAATGATTGTCGCCTGTCTCGTAATCATGCACGCCGACCCTTATGCGTTCCTGCCAATCGGAAGGCAGTTCCGCCGCTGCAGTTGCGGCAATATCCAATACAAATGCTGATGCTATCAGCATCGCAATAGTAAAAGAATGTGTGAGGTGTCTGCTCATGTAGAAAGTCTGTGTCATGTCTCGTAGAGGACCTCAGTAACCCACGCATTTGTAAATATCCAACCAAGCACGCTTTTCTTCTGCATTGCACTTGTCCAGAGTAAGTAAGTTTAACTCCAGCGTTTGCGGGGTACCATCCTTCTTCTTAACTACCAAAGTTTCCGTTAGGGTGGTCGGTTCGTACATGTGGTAGAAGCAAATCAGCTCCCTTACCTTCACACCATCGGTAGGATAACCGTTCACACTAATGATTTCGTCGCCTGGCTCTAAACCAGCCTTCGCGGCTGCCTCGCCCTCGAAAATTCGCGTTATTGATAGGTGTTTGTTGTCTGATGCTATCGACCAGGCGGCGCCGTCGGCAGCTAAACCGGGATATGCCTTCTTTTTGACCGGCGCCTTGGCAAGGAACCGACCCTCAAAATTTATGCAGTCGAGCTCAAAGACCGGCTTTGTCTCGTCCGTCTGTGCCTTAGCAATCGAGCAACATGTTTGCAGAATCAACAACAATGAAATGACAACAGAGCGTCGGCAAACAATTTTTCTCAAAATAGCAACCTCGCGGTGACGCTGCGCCAAAGTCATAATACCCCACAGCTGCCAGCCCGAAACACCAAAATCGAGTTCCGACATTTTTTTGGAGGAATCACGCTAAGCTCGAAAAGCTGGTTCCTCAATAGTTTCTGGACCCGCCCGTCTTGGCTTGGCAA
>JAKFUT010000312.1 GCA_021732565.1 Candidatus Obscuribacterales bacterium | reverse complement strand
AGGGAGAGCAGATACCGTTCTCCAGATTCATGCCAGGCAAGTTTAATTATCCAGCAGCGCGGGACACCGGCATAGAGCCTCTCTTTGTGCCAGTCTTGATCGTTGTTGTCGTAAAGGATCTGCGTGAAAATCCAATGGAACTGTTGGAATATCGTGTGGTCCAATTAGAACTGTTAGAGCGCTTCACGGCGCAGGAATTATGTAGAGGTGTCTAGTGATGCTCAAATACAGCAAGTTCGTTAACTTCAATACCGGACGAGATCGCAAAGCAACCGTCGGCGTTCTAGAAACGAACATGATGCCCAGACATGAAGCAATCAGCTCCACATACGTCGAAGTATTCCTGCCGGAATCAGATGCGATGAAGGTACCGTCTTCCCTTGAAGAGTTTCTAGCTCCGTGCGAAAGCGACTATCAAAACGATTACGCCAACCACCAAGTTGCATATGAGGAGATTGTGCCCGTTGTTGAACCCGCAACGTTGGAGCAACTCTTTGCTTTCACTGTTGCGATGAGCAGTTCTGTAGAAGTAGAGCCGCAAGAAGAGCAGGCTCCGGTCGATGGAATGTATGCTTCAGCTCTAACGCTTGAGGAACTCTTCGCTGATACCGAAGACTGTGGTCCGGTGTCGCTGCAAGACATATTTAGCGAAATGGTAAACGAACAAGCCGGCGCATGCTTGCACCGCTGGTAGTGGTGCAAATCCTCGTTTGCTCTCCGTTCCGCTTCTGCAATTGCAAGCGGTACGGAGAGCAAACCAGGAGTGTTACTTTCTCTCCTAATTGGGAGAGAAATCAGTGGTGTCTTGGAGCATGGGTGGAGATGGCTGCTCCAATGCCCGATCGATGGCAGCTATAGCTGCGGCGATCTGTTCGGCATCATATTTCCAGCGATTGAGAAAATCAGCATAAACTCCACTCTTCAATTTCAAAGATGTACGCATCTCTTTCAGTTTCACCCGTACCAGTTCCTGGTTAACCGCACGAATTATGGAAGTCGTTCGTCGAGCCACCATCTCAGAGCCCGCAGCGTTTTGTGCGTCGTTCTGGCGGTCGTGAGTAATCTTCATGGTGGTGGACATCACGATGTTCTTGGCCAGAAGATCCGGTATATGCTCTCCGCCCTTGCCAATTGAATCCACCAGCCATGGTGGCAAGTCGTCTGCTAGCTTGCAGTTGTCTGTCAACAGAGCTATGAAAAAGCCGCGAGCTGCCGGTGCTGTTGCAAGCAACTCCTCGATCGCTTGCTTTCGTGCATCGTCGACGCCGTGCTCATTAATGTAGATGAGGATTTCCTCGCCCTTCTGAACGGCCTCTTCGAAACCTATGGTTTTTTCAGGCATATTACTTTATTGCTGCAAGAGTTAGAACCCGTCGCTCTCCGTCTTCGTCGAGAGTGACGCTGTCACCGTCAACTGAGACTACACTCAGGGATTCGAACTGTTCTCCCGGACCAAGGGAGATGGTGGCCGGCCACTTGTTCTGCTGGCGAACATTGAAAGGTACTTGCAAAATGACCTTATTGCCAATTACTCCCGCCAGTTTGAGTTTGTCTGCAACGGTAGGTTTATCGGGCGCTTCGGGCAGTTGATTTAGCGGCAAATCACCACCGCCACCAGCCAGTGACGGATCTGTGGGAGGAGGAGGCGGCACCAAACCTGTAGGAGGGGCAGCCTTTTTTGGTTCTGCAGCAATTGGTGGAGGCGGAGGCACCGGAACCGCCGGTGCGGTGGCACTGGTCGCTTCCTCTTCCGTGGCGGAAGCTCCTTTACTGTAGAGCGGATATTCATGACTACCGAGAAACGGCATCATCGGATCGTTTCGCCCTGCAGCTTGTTTCGCCTCTGCCACTAGTTCCTCGCGCTTGACCGTGGGAAAACGCTTTTTCAAACGCTCGACGCCGACGGCGTTGGGCGAAGGCGGCGCCTCTGGTGGTTTGGGGGGAATTGGAGATGAATCAGGTTCGACGGCTGCTATGGGAGGGGCTGCCGGCGGGGCGCTGGCGATCAATGGTTTGTCCTGTGGTTTCGGTGATAGTGCTACCGGTGGTGCTGACGCGGTCGGCGCTGGAGGCATCACCGTCGGTGATGTGGCACCGGGGGGTGAAGTTGCACCGGGCATTGCGGCAGCAGGTGTTGAACCGGTAGTAACGGCCACCGCCGGGGGTTGCGTTCCGGCTGGCGGGCTTCCAGCTATCGGCTGTGCTCCCGAAGTTCCAGCCGGTATCGCTGCCGTGTCAGTGCTTGTCGGTGTGGCTGTAGTAGCTACCGACGGGGCCGGTTTGCGCGCCTGGTCGATGGTGGCGGAATGAGATGCTTCTTCCGCTTGATCGGCCTGTTGATTGGAGTGATGCAGCCATGCGAAAGTACCTGCGCCCAGAAGGCCTACCCCTAGTGCAAGGATATACAGTTTCTTTCTATGATCACCCTTATTATTCTGGTCGTCCATCTTCCTTCCTCACTCACGGCAAATAGTACGCAGTAACCGTCATAGAGACGTAAAGTTGCTTGGGATCTCCAACGTCGTCTCCCTCTCCCGGGGCCTGACTGTCCGGTAATTTGACCTTTTTCTCTTTCCCACCGGAGTTGTCTTTTTTCGGAATATGCTCTTTCAACTGTGTAATCTTGATTACCCTTTGATAAGTCTCGAGTTTATGCACGAGCCTCATCAATCCATTGTAGTCTCCAGTCACCTCAATTTGACGAGAGACCTCTTCAAGATCAGGTCTTGAGGCATCGGCGGTTGTTGCAGTGGAACCTGCGGTTCCTCCGGCGCCCAGAGCGTTTTTCAACTTGTCTTTTGCCGCACTAGCGGGTGCGGGAGCCGGCTGGTTGCCATCAGTCTTTGGTGGTTGAATCGATATCAGATCCATCTGAGATTCCTTACACATGCGTTCCAGGTCCACATGAAAGAGTTCGAGATCAGGTGCTTTAGGAACGGCCGATCGCAACGCACCGATTTCTTTTTCAATGGCATTCTTCTTGGACTGATATTTCGCTTCAGATTGCAGCTTAGTAGTAAGGGTCTCCTTCTGTGTGCGCTTCTCATCCACCTGACTGCCCTTGCTAGACATCTCTTCAATTGCAGGCTGAAGGTACATCAGACCCACCGCGACTGCAATGACGAAAGGCACAACACATATGAGTATCTTGATTTTCGGGCTCATTATTTTGCTGGCCTCTATCAGCGCGGGGACGACGTATTTGCTGTATTTGACGTATTGGATTTCGAGAGCTTATCGCAGGCAGCGAAGATAGGATCTGGAACTCCTTTGAAGCCTTGAATGTGGTCTTGAATCGCCCCGCTTTGATCGATAAAGTAAAGTTGCGGTACGGTGCTAACGCCGTATTTCGTAACCAGAGCGGCATTCTTGGGATCATCAATATCAACTGTGATGAACTCGATCTTCGCGCCATAACGCTTTTGTGCGTCTTCGATAAACGGCTTCATCTTGTTGCAAGGTCCGCACCATGCCGCCGAAAACTCTAAAATTTTCAACTTGCCAGGGGCGCCGGGTAACCCTGCAGTGGAGTCGTGATCCACCACCGGCTCATCGGCGGGACCTTCCGTAACCTGAGTAGTGACGTCCGGGGCCGGGGTGGCATTGATCTGATAAGCAATGCTCATCGGCCGTTCTTTTGCTCGTTTTATGTATGCAATTTCTGCAGTGGTGAACTTGTTGGAACCGAGCAGGTTAATGGTCATGTGCGAGGGTTTGCTGAAATCAGCTGTATTTCCCAGGATAGTTACTGAACCGTTGCTGTAATTGAGAGAATACACTCGCAGCCCTTGCGGCACATTGTTTTGCAACGCCTCCAACATAATGGAGACGGGAGTACCGTGACGGACAATGGTCTCCAACGTGGTCTTACGCGATTCCAACGCGGAAATCTCACCTTCAACCTTCTTCAGCTTGTCGAGGCGAGTCTTCGAGTCGGCAATCTCTTGATCGAGAGTGGCTAACTCGGTATCTTTACCGGGGTTGATGCCCATGGCAATGATCGCCCACGCTACTATTATCAGAGCAGCGGCTGCTCCGCCGAAGGCCACCGCCGGTATGAACCAGGGAGTTTCAACGTCGTCGTAGGCGGGGGCTTCTTCATCTTCATCGCCAGCCGCCGCAGCATCGGGATCTTCCTGATTAAGATCGATCTCGACAGTTTTGACTGGCATCCATTCGTTCTGCAGCACCAGCCCCATTAGCATGGTGTGGTGTGCACGACGATCATCGAGAATTTGCCCCCTATCGTAAACAACTCCCTGAAATGGGTTTGCTACGAGGGTTTCCAGATTGAGACGGTTGGAGACGAATTGATCGATTTCAGGGATGCTGGTGCCTGCACCACATATAACAACCTGATCGACTCGAATCATGCCAACTTGCGACATATAAAATTCCAGCGATCGACCAACTTCCGCGGTGAGATCGCTACAGACCGAACGAGCCACCTGAGCCGCCTGCCCGAGCCTTGGATCTACAGTCGGTACGCCGAGCAATTGCAATTTAGGAAACAGTGCCACTGCTTCCTCATTGCTGCAATTAATACTGCGACAGATAGCTTCAAGAACTGTTTCAACGCCCAACAACACCGAACGACTAAAGAGCGGAACGCTCTTATTTACAAGAGTAATGTCGGTGGCGTCGTGGCGAATGTTGACAATGAGCGATAAAGTGTTGTCACGCCCGAGAACCTGAGCATGGGTCAGTGCTCTTACTGCGCAGAGCGAACTGATCTCGAGTTTGCCGAGCGTTATACCCGCCACTTCAGCCATTCTTTGATAGCTTGCAACTACAACTCTTTGAATGGCTCCCAACAAAACGTCTTCTCGTTCAACGCCGTCCGGATCCATACGTACTGTTCCGGGAACTCGTTGCCAATCTATGTTGGCTTCGTCGACTGAAAACGGAAGATTATTTATGGCTTCCTGTTTAACGACGTCACCCAATTCGTCGGTGGGCATTCCCTTGGGCACGGGCATTAGCCGAATAACTACCGCTTGACCCGGTATTCCCACTGCTGCAACCGGCTCGGGGCCCTTCTGCCCGATACCAACGCTGTCAAGCAATTCTCGTATTGCTTGACCGACTGCCTCGGGATCGCTGAGCAAGCCTTCGCGCACTATATCCGGTGGCGTCATGGTACTTGCAAATTTTGCGACCTTCAGATCTTGCTTGGTTTTCTCCAGTTGCAACACCGACATGGTGTGACTATTAATATCCAGCCCGATGTTGGGACCAACTCTTTTTCCGAATGCGAACACTTTGTTCAACCCTTAAGATAGATCAACCACGCCCTGCTTAACTTGCTTGCGGCTTTGCCATCGCCTCCACCGCTCTTCCGCCTGCTTACTTCTCCCTTCGGTTGTTTCGGACCTTATTCTGCCGGCAAGCTCTCTTGCGCATGTTCGATCGCTTGCTCCGTTGCCGGTTGCTTTGTTTGCCCTGGTCGCCAGTTTAATTAAAGCGTTGCTTGCGCCTCCACTTGCCTTCCAGTTGCTCCCTCCGCTTACCTGTCACTTTGTCTGCTTTAGCCCGTTGCTCACGCTTGTGCGTTCGCTACAACATTATGCCCTATTTAATAAAAAGGAAGCCACCACGGTATCAAAAACATGGCGACGAACCCGCCAAATGCTAAAGCAGGACCAAACGGGAAAGGCTTTGATACCCGGGTACCTACAGACACCATGCCAAGCAGTGCTCCACCTGCTGCACCGACCACCGACATCATCAAAACTGGTTGCAAATACTGCCAGGCAGGCTGTAATTCGGCTCCCTCAGGGTTTGCATGAATAAGTGCAAGCAATAACGACATCATTAAGGACATCGCAACACCGGCAACTGCACCGAATTTTCCTGCCCGCTTGAAGCAATCGCCCAACAGATCTGCCTTTTTCATTTCCACAAAAAGCAGGGATAACCCCATCAACGTCCCAGTAAGAAATCCGATACAAAGTGCAACAACCAGTAATTGCCACCCGAGAAAGGCCGACATTACCGCTGAAAGCACCGCATCACCACCACCCATAACTTCCAACGGTTCATCGCTTTGAGAAGCAGAGTCGTTCTTCTCGCCTTCGATATCCACTTCGCGTCCCGGATTTACGGAGAACTCCAGGGTCTTTCTTAACAGCGGCGGCAACGAATCACCATTCATATACTCAAATACATAGTCGGTGCCCGAGACACTCAATAAATCGCGCTCTCGCCCCTGCGCCGCAGCGCTGTCTTTGAGGGGGTCCATGATGATGCCGAATGAAACGGATGTGATCAGTTCATGATCCTGAGCTGCTTCTGCAGAAGCTTCCAGCGGTAAAGCTTGTCCATGGCCCCCCGGTCTATCGCCGCTAACGCGCCCGGTAAGCCCTTCAAGTTCTGCCACTTGCGTTTTCTCTGCTATCGCCGCCGCGTATGTCAATCTCGGCTGTACGTTAAAGCGCTGACAAATTTGTTGGCGAATCTTGACATACTCTGCGCCACTGCCAGCAGTGGCTGCTAAAAGCACGACGTGTTCTATATCAGTGTCGTCGTCAACTCCACAAGACCAGGTTGGCCGGAAATGCTTGTCGTATTTTTCTTCAGCCAATCCATTGGCCGCCCGGTAGACACCAAGCACCTGATTACTACTGTCGACTAAATTGGCCTTTTCTTCACCATTGAGGGCGGGAGCTAACACCGTTCGCTCGGGTATTACTCCCCCGGGAAACAGCTGAGCGTGGAGTTTTTGCATGGCCGCCATTATTGTGACGTCCGACAAAAATCGGACCTTCTGGTTAAGCAAGCGCAGGTCGGTGGAAAGTTCAATGGAATATCTGGCATTCGGCAATGTCAGATATCGGGCGACCAGTCCGGCAACGAACAAGGCTCGCTCGCGGCGCCCTCCGGTGGAGACCTGGTGAGCCAACCGTTTCCAGTTTTCCGGGCTATCCGCTTCCGCACCTGAATCCGAGGGTCCAACCACCAACTCAAGTTGTGCTCTGAATCTGGCCACTGCCTCAGGTACACCGGTGAGAGCGCTGCTCAGGCTCAAGAAGTTGATACCGTTGACCAGCTCCGCCAGGTCCGCACTTTCCACAAGCCGGTCTCTCACTGCCTCAAAATCATCTATCGTTTGGCATAGAGTCCTTTCGCTATCGAGGCCCAGGACTGTTCCCGGTTGCATCATTGAGAGCTGATCGGGTCTCACCAGGTGTACATCCGACTCCATTAACTGCGACATTCTATATGCCAGAATCCCGGCTTCTTCAGTTACGGCAATGACCCGGATACAAGAAGCAATTTCCGACTTTGGTCCGCATTTTCTGCATTGGTGCACCAGATCTTTTTTTTGTCTGACAGTGAACCCGCGAGATCTTTGCGCTCGAGACAAGACTTTACTGAGAACTTGTTTCAAGCCGCCAGTGGTCAGATAA
>JAKFUT010000385.1 GCA_021732565.1 Candidatus Obscuribacterales bacterium | reverse complement strand
GAACTACGAAACGTCTCCGCCAGCTTAGAAATGTAAGCAGTGCGTGCAGGAGCATCGGCGGCTAGTTTCGCCAACTCTTCAGTGCGAGCGGCCACCGTTTGTGGATGACGGTCAATCGCTTTTTGCGGGTCGGTAATGGACAGATTTTGACCGCGAACTGTGACTCGCTCCGGCACTCTGCCCTCGGCATCTTTGGCCAGTTCGATCAACCCTCGCGCCGACGCAAGCCGTTCCGCTTCGGAAGATTTTATGTCACGGTATGCAGATAGCAACTTCTCTTGCAAGGCAGTCCGTTTAGCATCAGTTGCCGGCAACAGCCTGGCTTCATTAACAGCTTTGGACAATTCGCGACTGGCAGCGTTGTCACCGCCTCGACCCGGTGTGATCAATGCCGAGTAATCGCCAAGAACCGATTGAGTCATGCGGCGCATAGCTTCAACAGGCGCCTGGGCAGCGGCATCGCCACGTTCCATTCGGCCGACCTGCTCGCGTCCATATCGCACGTAAGCACCAACCAGCCGGTTGTGTTGATTCTCTTCTCCAGGCAATGTTGTACGGAGCACATCACTAAATTGAGCAAGGAAGTAGTAGTCACACAGAGGGAAAAGACCAATCTTTGGAGTCCACGCTATGGCCTGGCCGCCTTCGTAAATTCTGTGCGTGCCAACTAATGCACGATCAAACCAGTTTGCCTTCGCGCCTGCTTCGACAACGCCTTTCATCCATAATTCGGTGATATTTGCGCCTTCCTGAGCACCGCCCCATAGCCGGTTTACCAGGGGTATCCGAGCTAGCGTGGCCGATTGCGCTGCTTCTGGAAGCAACTGGAACGACAAGTCGGCAAGAATCGCGATGTGACGCGCATGCATTATTTCCTTACCGTAAGGCAGCTCGTTAACGATTGCTTGCTTGGCAAATCCCGTGGCACCAAGCATGGTGTGCCAGCTCGCTTTTATACACTGCTTCACGAACTCTCTCATGGCAATTTCGCCGCCCTTTTTGGCGATTACCCAAGCAGCGCGGAATTCCGCAAGACCGGTAACAAGCATGCCTGCATCGACCACGAGATTCGCTACGTTTCCGGCCTGTTTGCTGGTTTCCGCTGCGTTTGCCCAGGCATTCAAATTCTTGACCTGCATGAGACGAGTGCGGCCGTTGTCGAATATGGGAACAAAATCGTCCTGGTGGTAGATGTTTGATTTGTCATCCGGCTGACGCTTGTAGACGCGTTGACGAGATTCCACTCCAATCCAATTGTTGTAGGCATAGTCTCGTGCCCAGTGATAGTCTTCATAAGAAACTACTCTTCGGAATTGACCATTCGGGTTTGCAGTGCCGTCTCGATCACAGTTGGTCACTTCAAAACCGTACCGTTTCAAATTGAATGTCTGCCCGTCTGGCGTTCTCGCTTCAAGCACCCATGAGCCGTTGTTTTTGATTTCCTTGAGCACATAATCTTTGTCACCATTTGCCAACGTTATACGATCGCCGACTTTGGCATCTTTATTTTTGTCTTTTAAGGCAATCAGTTCAGCACCGGATATGGTGCGCGTCGTGTCGATATCACCGTGCTCCGCCCACATTAATGTCCGTCCAGAATCGGACATAATTTTCATTACTTCCCTGAATACCTGGTCGACCTTTGGTCCGTATTTCGCCAACCACGCCTCAAACTTGGCCATTTTTGCCAGGTTCTCCGGCGATCGATCGACACTCGATGGCATATCGAGTTGCACTGACACAATCCGACCATCTCGTCGCACTACCTTTCCAGGGAAATTGGCATCGAGTAAAGCTTCATCAGGAAATATTTTTTTGTCGTTGCCCACACCGTAGAGCAATTCGATAGCCTTGGTAAGACTGGGAAAATCCATGCCTCTGGTGGTGGTGGCATTGTTTAATGTGGCTATGGCTTCGGCATAGAAGCGCACTCTGTTCGCCGTGCCCAACCAGGTAGAAGTAGCAGAAGACCATCGTTCCAGTTGTTCTGGACTGGCGCCTTCCGGTTTCTTCCAGCCTTCAATACGGCCAGGTGGAAACAAGTCTCGGTTACTATCTATACTGAACTGGGTCGCCGTACCTTGCCCTTCAATAAAGGCAGTAACCATCTGCTGATTGCCGCGTCCCATCCAAATGACCGCGTTGACAAGTTTTTGGGCTTCCGCTGCGGAAGGCAATTCGCCAGGGGCGAGGTTTTTGAACCCGAACTTCAGGTCGATCTGGCCGGTGCGTAATCGTGTACGGAACAGCTCATCACTTTCACGCAAGCCGGAGCCACTTTCGCTCATACCAGGGCCGATCGGGGCTCCAGGGGGGAAAGGCAAGCCTCGGGAATCGAGCCCCTTCATCAATTCCAATGATTGTTTTTCTACAAAATGCTGCGCTTCACGCCAAAGCTTACGGCTCTCCGGACCAAACTCGCCCTTTTCCCATTCGAGGCGAACTTTGTCTAAATCAATTAACGGGCGATCGACCGAACTGGAGTCTGCAGCCTTCCTGGCAACGTTTTCACTGGCAATGAGCCGATTGATATCGGGAAGCATCCGGGTTAGCGATGCCCGAGTGATGTCGGAATTAGGCAACTCCGACAGTTTAGCTTCGGGCTTGGCGGCAGGCTTGTCATCAACATCTTTGACTGCAGGGCGGTCCTTGGCGACAGGCTTGTCGTCTTTGACCGCAGGCTTGTCGTCTTTTGTAGCCGGTTTGTCATCTTTCGCGGCTGCTTTGAGAGCGGGTCGGTCACCACCACCACTTCCGGGTGTAAGGTCACCACCACTTTTAGGAACAGGCGGTCTGGTTTCGGCAGCTTGCGCTGAACCGGCCGTTTTCGAGATAATGAAGCCCAGCAGTATAGCCACGGCCACCATGCGTCCGCGAACCCTGTCGCCCACAGCCCTGTCGCGCCCAAGACGCTCGATATCCTGTTCAGATATCCTCGCATCTTTCATGCGCTCTTTAACCTCAGTCACAGCCTTTCCGTGATTGGGATGGTTCGAGTCGCTCAGTGCAGTTAAAATACCTTTTTCGTGGGTTATCTCCCTCTGCTTCTCGTTAATTGCATCCCTATTTCTTTGAGGATCCTTTTTCAACTCTTCCAGTTGTTTTTCGAGCATCTCGATGCGATCTTTCCACAACTGTTTGAAAGACAGCTCATCGGTTACACCGGGTATCTTCACCCCGGTATCACTAACGGTGCATTCCACCGGCCTTGCTGGTGTCACGGGCAGTGCACTTGCATCAAGCCCGGAAGCACTGCCGGGTCCTCCTGTAATTGTCGCTTCAGGCACACTGGCGTGCTTCGCCAGGGCCGCAACCACAGTTCCGGACAGGCTCTGTGAACGTCCTGCCGTGGGAACGCCGCGATCGGCGGCATCTATACACGCTTTGAAAAGAGCACCGGAAAGCCCGCGCCCGTCGCCTTTTACCAGAGCCTCAGGTACAGTTACCACCGCAGTGACTTTACCGGCTTCAACCGGGGTATTGGTACCTTTGAGAAAGAACTCCGCCCCCCTGCGCTCCACTTCTCTGTTGCCTTCGGTTTTAAACGCTACCCGAGGTCTGTTTGCTTCAGCGGAAATCACAACTTCCATACGGTCCTTGTCCAGCGCCCGCTCAGCAATGCCTTCGTCTTTGAAGAAGTCACCGATCATGTTTCGGAGCCTTTCCGGGGCTCCGGGCTTGGCCAGGTCCGGGAGAACCTCTCCTACTTTATCTGCGAAGCGGCCAATTAAGTCGCCGTCAAGAAGCGCTCGGTTTACACCATTGAGATTAACCGGACCCAAGCCTGCACCATGACGCGTTTCAAACGGCAGGTTGCGACCATCAGCGCGAGCCCTCTCCACCGCATGATCAAACACGTTTTCCAGAGCGGTTTTCTGCTTAGCAGCATCTTCCGGTAATGATAGCTTTGTTGCCAGATCTTTTCCGTCTTTTGTTGCCTCAACTGTTTCAAACACTTTGATCCACAACTTCTCGTGGACATTTCCGTCGGTCGCTAGATGAAACGCCTTGTTCATCAGCATTTCTCGCAATCTTGCTGTATCTCCGCCGCTTTCTCTAATGCATTCGGCCAGCATGTCGCGGAACTGGTTTCGAATCTCGACGGGAACAAACTTGTTTGTTTCTCGCAGCATCACCGCTGCGTCATGCAGCCCTTCAAATGAACGAGGTTTGCCATCGCGCATGTCTCCCATTATCGAACCAAGAGCCACTGCGTCGGCTGGAGCCATGCTTTTTACTATTTTCAGTGCCGCAACATCATGTGCATGGAGGGCATTGGTACCGCCTTTGAGCAGGTTGTCGACCTCTGTTCTGATTCTGTCGGCATTGGCCCTGTCTACACCGTAACTTGTTTCCACGGAAGCATTGCGCTTGGCAAGCTCCACCACATCCGCAGCGTTGCCCGGCCGAAATCCACGAAGGCCGGTCAGTCTCTCCACCTCAGTGATATCCGCAGCAGAAAGAGTCCTGTGCCTCTCAAAGACCTGAGCCACATCGTTCCACCCTAATGAGCGCAAGCCCGCCTTTTTCAAGACGTCATACATTTTGCCAGCGGCTAACAAGTCGGCCTCACTTGCAGTCTGCATGCGGGGCTTGAGATACATGTGTATTCCTTCTGCCATCCAGGGCTCAACAGGAGCACCATTGAGCACGACCAGACGCTCACGCAGCTTCATTATCTGGTGAACATCGGCAAGGTTTGTTCGCCGTGGATAGTCAGCATCTTTAGCTTGTTTTGCCGCTTCGTAATTTGTTTTAGTCTCCGCCGGCGTCCAATTGGCTGCTAGAGTTCCCAGAGCTTTTCTCATGCTTGCAGCTTCCACCGCCTGAGGCGTAGCCATACCGGTCTTTTCCAGTTGGCCGACCAGGTGTATCTCAGGTAGAGTCAGTCCTTTGTGGCCGGCTTTGTCGAGTGCTACAGCACGCCTGGCCAACTCTTCCTTGTCTGCAGTACTGAGTCTGTTGAGCTGGTTGTCAGCCTTGATCTTATCCATTGCATCCTCAAAGAGAGGACGCACATCTCTGGCGGCTCGCTCCTGAGCCTGACCGTGCTGAGTACCATCAGCTATTAATCTAAGCTCCGGGTGGTCCGCCCAGAACTTGGGCAGAGAAGCCTTCTTTTGCTCGGCGGACATTGCATCAAGGGCAGTAATATCGGCTTTTAACGATGCAAAGTTTGCCCCTAGCTGACGCAAGCGATTGATCCGACTGCTGAAATCGGCTGGATCCAGTCCACGCTGTCTTAGCTCAAGGACGATACGATCGCCAAGATCTCTTGCGCCTCCCAGCTCAACATATGTAGTAGGCATCGAGTGAGGCTTGATGACCACATCGCCATTCTTGTAGATGCGAATCTCTGAAACGTTTTTAGGACGACCGTCGGGGGTTCTTGTATCATCGCCTTTGAGTGAAATATATTCCTGTCCACGATACTTAGCAGGAACGTCTCGGCCCTGCCCCTCAACATCGAACGTCAGTTTGCAATCAGGCAGCTTGTCCGCCCCGTAAACAGAATCGCGAACTCCGTATTTTTCAGCCTCGATAGCAGCACGCCAACCGTCATAGACAAGATTGAAACTTTGATTTGCATTTCGCGCGTGCGTTCCGGCATCCTGCGCGGCCATACCAAAATGTTTGAAAGGCGCTCTGGTGTCTGTCGCCAGCGCTTCAATCGCTCGTAGCTCAGCTTGCCGCGTCAATACTCCTTCGCCGTTTCGGTTGCGTATCTGTGCGTCGAGTTCCCCCTGCACCGGTCCGAAGTTGGGAAAGCGGCCGCCCATGGCAGTGCGCACATCGGCGATATCGTAGACATGCGGTGCTGGTTGATTCCCCCCGGCAGCTGGTTGAGTGCCCTTCATGTAGTGACCAAGCCGCTCAAGAATACCAGGCTTGTTGATGGCGCCATTTCCGTTGCCGTCAGCTCCCCAACCAATCTGAGTGGTGTCCAGGGTAATGGCCCACGGACGCTTAATACTGCCATCGGTGCGCGTTTCGCTCAGTTTTCCGTCTAGCGTGCGATAAGGGTTTGCTCTAAAATTTGGCTCGTGTTGAGCAAAATCGATAAATATACATTTGCCCGTCTTAAGGTCGACCAGCATACCGTCAATTTTTAAGTCATCGGCGGTTGACGCTTTTGAGGCTGGCACAAACAGCCAATCACCGGGCGGCAGTTTGCCGTCTCTGATTGCTCTTTCCACAGCGGCTTTATCAGCGAGTGCTTCCGCCAGTGCCTGCCCGGCTTTGAATTCGTATCCATCGCCATTACGTAAGACATTACGAGCCATATCAAGCTCTGGATGTTGATGGGGAGCAGATTGAGCAATAGATTCCGCCACTTGCTTCAGCGCACCAAGACTCTCAGCCTTAATTACTCGCTCTGCAGGTAAGTGAACGACGTCCGGATGAAGCCCTACAACCTCGGCGATGGTGGACAAGGCCTTGATCTTATCGGCACGATTGGCATCAGTTCCCTTGCTCAAGCGTGCAATTTCATCAATTAGCGCGCGGAAATCAGCGATTTTGGCATGACCGGAACCCTCCAGTGCATCACGGGCCTGGAGCAAACGTTCACGCTGCTTGTCAGTGAGTGATGTGTTGTCTTCAACGAATTCTTTCCACTTATCCTTGAGGTGTTCGATATTGGTCGGTGTCCGGCTCATCTCCACCACGGCTTCCGACAACTCGCTACGGCGAACAGATTTCTCTTCGACGCGAACAAAACGCAATGTACCATCGTCATTGCGTCCCTGAAGCGTCCACGTTTCAGAGCGATTACGGCCTTCTTCCATGATTTGACCGGGTAATTTGAACGAGTCTCCCACAGTCAAAGATTTTCCCGGATTCAGTTGGGATATCTGATTCTCATTGACGGTACGCTCTGTGGAGCGTTGAAGAAGAACGCTGCCATTTTGGGTGTCATAGCCGGAAACACGCCACTTCGAATCAAGCAGATCAACTTCCTGGCCGACGACAAACTCGGAGTTACCTGCTCCGCCAGGCGCAAGGGGGCGATGATCCGGAGAATTCGTGAGACCATATTGCTTTGCGCGCACATCATAGGTAGTATCACCTGCTCCGTCGCCAAAATTGAAAGTATTCCAAACATGGGCGCCACCATTGCCACGCACAACGCTGCAGTCAAGCCCCATCTCATCAGCCAAAACTTTGAGAAGCAACGAACGTTGCGTGCAGGCCCCTTTGCCGACGAATTCGCCCAAAAGCAAGCTCTTGCCTGCATTGCCGGCCATAAGCTTTCGATATTGCTCATCTAGCTTCCGCTCATTTCCGTCAGCCGGACCCATCACTTTATTTACGTATTCTGCCAATGCGCGAGCTCGTTCTCGTGGAGGCAGGTCGGCGAATTGTTGTTTTGCATCGTCGATAATTTGGCGCAGCACCTGATCGCGGTTGCGATCAACAACGGTTG
>JAKFUT010000371.1 GCA_021732565.1 Candidatus Obscuribacterales bacterium | reverse complement strand
TCATGGAATTGTTTTCAAATACAATAGCTCGACTGCCTTCAGCCCTGGCGATCTGCAGGAACGCTACATCCAGGCCAGTATGAAAGCTCTCAAAATGAGAAATACCGGAACCAAGTTAGCCGGATACTACAACCAACTCTAATTTGAAAACACCTAAGTGTTTTGATTGACATTGTCCGTTCCGGAGATCCTGAATGCCGGTGGCTCCATGTGGGCTTGCCAAAAGAATTTGAGAACCCTGTAAAAGGTAGCGAACCGTTGTTCAATATCGCCGGTCGTTCCCAACGGAGCGTGGGCGCTCAGGCGTTTATAACAGCTCCACCTGGCGGTGTCCCTCTTTGGACTCCTGCGCTCTCGGTTTCCAACCAGCATTTGGAGAATTTAGTGGTGGGACGTAAATACAGAGAGCGTAATGCAGGTTTAAATAGCAGGTAACCGGAAGGTCCCGGCATCCGGACCGGAGCAGCAAGCACCGCCAGTAGCACCGCGTTCAGACAAAGCGTGATCACAAACGAAGTCTTCAGCGAGCCGAGCGTGGCTGTGCGGAACGGCGACAAGAGAACGCCCTTGGTGTGCTTCACACGCCTGCAGCAACTTGCAAATGACTAGTGCCCCCCTACCGCGACGGAAGTTCCTTCAGCGGCACCGGGATCATCCACTAGCAGCACCAGCGCAGCCGCGATCAAGAGTGAGACGCCACCCATCATCACAACATAGAGCGGGTTGTTATGAAAAACGTTTTTTACCAATGGCTGAAAACCGACAGAGGCAATAATTTCCGGAATAACAATAAAGAAGTTGAACACTCCCATATAGACCCCGGTTCTTTCCGGAGGCACCGCACTGGAAAGAATGGCGTAAGGCATGGAAAGAATTGAGGACCAGGCAATTCCAACGCCAATCATAGTCCATTGCAACGACTCGAAATCGTGAACGAAGTAAATGGAGAGCAAGCTGAGACCACCAAGAACGAGCGAAATACCATGAATGAGTTTTCTGCCGATCAATTTTGAGAGTTTCGGCAAAACGAACGCAACGATAAAGCAAACAACATTGTAGATTGCAAAGCACCAGCCGGCCCCTTCAATTCCTCGATCAAACAACTCTGATTTTGCATCGGGCGCATTAAAGATGTGAGAGGCAGTGGCCAGAGGGAAATACAAGAACATGCAAAACAGTCCAAGCCACGTAAACACTTGAACCAGAGCTAGCTGTTTCATGGTCTTCGGCATGGCGCTCACCGCTGCAGGAATTTCTTGAAAAACTTCTTTCAGCAATCCGACGAAGCCCTTATGCTTTTCGCGTTGGCGATTAAACTCATCCATGTCTTCCGGCGGATACTCAGATGTGGTGAAAACGGTCCACAGCACACACAACAGAAACATTATCGCGCCGATGCGAAAGGAATACTGAACAGTCAACGGAACCCCGTTCGCTGCCGACCCGGTGACGCCAACAGATCTAAACAAATATGGCAATGCATTGGCCAGGGTTGCGCCGACACCGATGAAGAAACTTTGCATGATAAACCCGAGCGTGCGCTGTGCCGTGTTCAGCTTGTCTGCGACAAATGCGCGAAACGGTTCCATGCTGATGTTAATGCTCGCATCAAGTATCCACAGAAGGGAGGCCGCGAAGAACAAGCCGGGAGAGTCGGGCATCAGACAAAGGGCAACCGTAGCCAGAATTGCACCGGTAAGGAAGTAAGGTCTGCGACGGCCCAGCCGCCCCCATGTGCGATCGCTCATGGCTCCGATAATTGGCTGAACCAGCAGCCCCGTAACCGGGCCGGCCAGCCATAGAATAGGGATTTTATCCGGGTCTGCTCCCAGCTTCGTATATATGGCGCTCATATTCGCCAGCTGTAATCCCCAACCAAACTGGATTCCTAGAAATCCAAAGTTCATGTTCCAGATGTCCAGAAAGCTAAGTTTTGGTTTCATGGGTTTCTCATGTTGCACATCTGCCGGCCGCTGCAACATTCTACAAGTTATGGATGTAAAGCGTGACCGAAACGCTCGTAAAGTTCCGGAGGGAGGATAGCGTGCCACCAAGTGCGATGCTGCTGCAATTCGACAATCGCTCAAAGTTTACATTTACTGTGCCACTTAAACGGGCACTCGCCTGAAAAAAGTGTACCGGGCACTCTACGTACATAACCCGAAGTTACCGAAGTGCTTGGGTTTGTGCGGATCGTACAAACTCAAGCAATTTGATGTACACACTTGAGACCGGTCGGCAAGCGCTTTGCAGGGGAACCGAAGCTGGAATTCTGCCGTCGAAACACGCGGCTGGAGACATTAGAGCACCTCACAAGGTGATGAAATTAGGAGGAGCTTCTGTTATGAAGGACAAAATTATCAGTACTACGCTCGCAATGGCGGCACTGGCACTGGTTGGCACTGCACTGCCTCAAGATGCGCAAGCAAGTAATTACTTCAAAACGCGCACTTATACGAGGACCATTGAAACGCCAGTCTTGATGCAAAAGACCATCGAGTCGTCTGTTCTGACCGACAAGTGTTTAAATGCACCGGTTGTGCTAGAAAACAAGTGCGTGCAAACGCCCGTACTCATGGAAAAATGCATCACGTCGCCGGTTCTCGTCGAAAAGACCCTATCCTCTCCGATCATAATCGAAGATGATCGCCATCTATTCGATCTCTCGGTGAGACATCTACTTCATGTTGGATTGTTCTAAGCGCTGAGGAACAGTCTGACTGAACGCGAAGGTCGCCCGGGGTTCGGTAGTCCAAAAAAAAAAATTGGAACAGCTTTATCTCGGGCGGCTTTCAAAATTAGAAGATCGCATTTTGTCTCCAGTAATCCGGTGTTGAATCCGCTGTGATTACATCAGGTGCCGTTATTGCGACCTTATGTGTCTCGGAATCCCGGCTCATGAAAGGTTAACCCCGGATACCTTTCAAAATTATTTCCCAACGTTATACCCTTACTTGGGTGGCATGGAGAAACGCAGACATGAACTCGACTCTTGGAAAAACTTCCGTCGGGATCGCACTTCTCGCAGTGTGCATCTCCTCAATTCCTGCATTTGCGGAAAAGCTAATTATTCCGCCTCTGGAGAACCAAAAAATATACTGTGCACCGGTACAAGTTGAAACTCAATGCGAATCACCCAAAGTGATTGAAAGCAAAGTTGAAGTTGAAAAACCGTGTGCATCGCTCAAGAGCACGGAAAAAGTAACAGAGACGGTCTCGCAAAAGACCTGGAACGCACCGAAGAAGCATCGCAAGCGCTCCTCCTTCAAACGCAAACACATTGTTCATCGGCATGCAATGAAGCGCCGAATGGCTCCGCGCGTTAGAGTAGTGACCAAGTACGTGCGCATCGAACGCACCAAGCTCGTAGAAAAGACCGTAGAGAGACCAGTTTACATCGACCGTATTGTCGAGAAACCGGTCTACATCGAAAAATGCGTAGAAAAGCCGGTCTACATTGATCGCATTGTTGAAAAACAAGTTGCAATTGAGCAGCCCATAGTGCTTAAGAAGCGCAGTCACTTTATCCGCCTTGGCACACCGATCTTCAGCATCGGTTTGTTCTAGATATGGCGTCTGGAAGGAGCAATTCGCGAAGCGTCACTGTGAAACATGAGTTTCACCAATAGCCTCCGCGGCAGCTCCCACCAGTGAAGGGCGCACAAAGTTCGAGACCAGACACGCATCATGCCTGTCTGGTCTCTTAGTGCTTGCGACTCATCGCGAAAGGTTAATGAGCTTAGTTAAGCGAAATGAAGATCGGGATTAGAGCGACGGAGTTCTTGATGCCGAATTCGCTTGAGCACATTGAGGATATTTTCCGTAGAGTCTCACAATGGTGGCCTGATCGCGCACGGATAACACTGGTTGCTGTCCTCTATTTACCTTGGCACACATAATGTCATCTCGATGAGAAGAATGTCCGGCTATCCCAAAAGCGTGTCCGGCTTCGTGCATAAATGTTTTCGTCACTTCTTCATCAGAGAGTTCGCGTTCAGGAAGGCGAGTTGCAAGAGCCATGGTCGCTTTGTAAATCAAGCCTTCATTGGTATCGGTATCGAATTTGGTGAAAGTCTTGGTCCGTCCGGCTTCAGTGCCCCCTTCAAGTTCAGGAGTGCTGGTAGTCCAACTGACTACAATGTCGGCTTGTGTCTTGTTGTTTACCCGCAGCCATCCCAGCTTTCCGTTTGTTGCACGCACCCAGGCATCAAACCCGTTCGACAATATCTGTGGATAATTTGCTCGATACCCTCCGACACCGCGTCCGTCTTCCATAAATACTCTTATAGGCAGCCGTTCCGCCGGCCAATGATAAATACCTTCCTGACTGCATTCATCAAGATAGTCCGATGCACCACACGAGTTGTCCGAAGACAATCGTTGCGCGAGCAGATCTTTTCTAACGGCTGGCAACGCTTCGGAACTTTCTGCTGCTGTAGCAGCGTCTGAATGAACACGATCACAAATAGAGTGCTGAATATTCTTTGTTTGATTAGCGAAAGACGAAATCGAAAGCTTATCGGTATTACCAATGGTGCCTATCAACGCAAGCAGAGCTATGGGCAGGACAGTTGATCCTGCCCGAGCGAGTTTGGTTTTGATCATTAATTATGGGTCTCCGGAGGGCTCGAGTAAGAACGGTTACCCGATTCAGCATCAAACCGGGCAGTGACTCTAATTGAAACACAGCCATTTTGTTTTCAGCTTGTACGGAGTCTACTTTAGAAGGCGAAAAGTAAACATTTCGTTGAGATTGAATTTGCACAAGAGTGTGCACACAATTCGCAGGGTAAGAGGACGAACTGTAAAACCCAATGCAGTCTGGCGTCTCCGACACATTGCCAACAAACCACGGGAAGGGATGCGGAGCCTGCCCAATTGTTTCAAGCGATGTATTCGTTCTGTGTGCTTGGGGGAGCCATTGCCGTGGCTAAACAGGCAGTAGGTAGACCGCCGGCCGAGCAAGCCCTCTCTGCATTGGCGAGACTCTCGGACGAAAATCTATCCGTGTCGAACTCTATCGACCCGCCGCCGCAATCATCGCCAAATTTGAGTAAATCTGCGTTAAGTATGCCCATTGCTGAACGCGGGAGCACACGATCAGTTTCGTTCTAAATCTCCAAATGCTCATTGGAAAACCGAGAGGCAGGAGTACAACGCCACTGGACTTTTTGATTTTCAATGTGAAACCATAGAAGAGAGGAAGCCGTACTCACTTGATGACACACATCCAACTGAGCGAGCTGTCGGCAAAATATGCGGCTTCCCGTTGGCTTTAGCTGGAGAATCCGACTACAAGGAGCGGCAGGCACATGATACCGATAACCGGGAAACCGGGTCGCAAAGTGTTGATAGCATTGCTTTTGCCATTGCTCTGTACCGCCAACATCACCAATGCCGGAGCCGATGACCAGCATGGCATGCGGGATTTTACCGAATCCATCAATGGATGGACAGACTTCGATGAACGGCGAGCACACCTGGAAGCTCAAATAACAGCCAGCCTGGAGAACAAGCAGTTAACGGTTGAGCAGGCTGACGGATTTACCAGCGAATTATCGCAAATGGGAAAATCGGCAGAACAATTTCGAGCAACCGGCCAGACGCTTACTTTCACACAATCTCTGGGCTACACGAGGGATCTCAATGCTCTCTCTTCACGCATTCAACAAATCGCCACCCACAGTAAGGAAGAATTGCCGAACGTAATTAATTTACGCCATGAACTGGAAGACCGCCTGGCTAAAGCTCTTGCACAGGGTACGATCTCAACTGCTGATGCTGAAGAACTGGCGCATGACTTGAAACACGTTGTCGATATTGAAGCAATGTTTGTTCAAGCAGGACACGGAAAATTGACTGACCGGCAATCACAAATTCTCGGTGCTGACCTGGAAAAGGCAAGAATCAAACTCGACCACCAGATACGACTTTCTCAATTAGCAGTGCCTGAGCTCAATAAACGAAAGTCCGATATTGAGAGAAAGATAGCCGACGCAGTTGCATCGGGTCACCTGCCCTCGAACCAGGCATCAGATTTGCGCGGCGAGTTGCGGCGAATAACTTCGCTGGAGAATGCTTACCTGTCTGCCGGTGCCATTAGTGGAAATAGTGTATCGGCACTGGCCGCAGATCTGGACAAGTTAAGTGAACGACTAGATTTGTCGTCATCGACACTTGGTACAACGTCGGTCTCAGCCGTATCGACAGGCACCGTCTCTACCTGCGAACTCGACGCTACGGAGATGCTCTTGCGAAGCAAAATAGGTAGAGCAACTGCTGAGCATGTGCTCACTGCCGATGTAACGGATGACATGGAGAGGGAGCTCGGGCTAATTGAATCGCTGGAAAACGCTTATAAGTCGTCTGATACGGGAATCACTTCCGACCATGTTAATCGTCTTATCAGTCAGTTGCGCAGTGTTATTCGTAGAATTGATGAAGTGTTGAATACAGGCGCGAAGAAATTGCCGACAAAAGCAGGCGCAGCCCCAACGGCATCCGGTTCCTCGAATGACTACTTGATCAAGAAAACGGATGTTGAAACGCGAACAGGTCTTCTTCGAGCCAAACTGCAAGAAGCCGCAAAGGCAGGACGGCTGACGCCCCAAGAACTTGCCGCCTTTAACGCTGACATTGACAAGATTGATTCCCCGCGAGCGTCGCGATCAAACCGGAATACCACTGAGTTGGAAGGCGAACTCCATAGATTACGCATGAGAGTCGATCAACTACTTGGTACACGCAAGACCATTGAAGTCAGTCTCGATAATCGCAGAGCGCGGTTGCTCAAACGGATAAATGACGCTCTAGCTGCCGATAAACTTTCCAAACTCGAAGCAACTCTTCTCAACCGGGAGTATGACAGAGTAACCAAACTCCATATGCAATTGAAGGCCTCCGCACGCGGTTCGCTGAAGCCGGAGCAGACTTCCAGGCTTGCCGACGAGCTGGATCAACTAGAAAATTTGGTGAGTGAAAAATTTGCCGAGGAGGAGAGATCGAACCGTTGAGGTTTTCTTTTGAGGGCTAAGAGGTAGATTTCGGATGAGAGTCCAAGAACGCAGGGGTTCGTATAGAACTGTGAAAGGGTAGACATTAATACGTACGATCAGGAATCAAACATTTCCGAACTACGTCGTTGCATTATTATTCAGAGGCGTGCCGACCAGTTTGAAGTTCATACGCTGTTCACTTGCGTCTGCGATGCTGTTTTTGTTGGCTGCTGATCACTGTTCATCGACAACCTTACTGAACAAATAAAACAAAAATGATGACCGTCCCTATTAAAATTCCACCATCGATAACCTGCCCTCCCGGTTTTCCAGAACTCAAAGCGCGAAATCTCAACGGGCAAGAGTTGAATATTCCAAACGACCTTCTTAATCATCGAGCGACAGTCTTGATTGTGGCGCTGAAACGGTGC